>JBHLPN010000181.1:0-6551 GCA_048939445.1 Promethearchaeota archaeon
GAATTAGCAAACAAGGATATTTCTCCAATTAAAGCAAAGACAACTTTTTTAAAGATTTTAGACGAAATTAATAAACTTACATGTGAATACAATTTAATTACAATAACAACAGCTCAAGTAATTTCAAATATAATTAGTGAAACCTCAATTCGAGTAGTACCTGTTGGTAACCATTTATTAAATCAATACTTTTCGGAATATCTATATTTAGAATATAAAGAACAAGATCAAAGATATGTTCATTTAGTAAATTCAATAAATCTACCGGAAAAAAGAATGCTTTATAAAATTACCTCATCGGGTATCCAAGACTATAAGATTTAATTAACAATTAGAATTTTAAAAAATCCTCTATTGAAAGATATTCAAAATCTTTATTTATAAACTCAGAATTTACAAAATATATTTCATTTGTAATCTTATCTTTTAACCACTTTATCAATTTTAATGCATAATTGAGCTTTTTAATTTTATTAGGGCTTCCCTCTTGACTTCTTTTTGTATTTAATTTAGAATATTTGCCTATAACACTTCCAAAATCCATTCCTATAAGAAATAATTTATGAAATGAGGATAATAAAGGACGTAAAAAATAAAGTATACGGTCTCCATCGGTAAATCCTCCAGGGTTTATTAAATTTGTATCTGGTTCTACTTGGGTTGTTCCAATTATATTTTCGAATTTTATTATTTCATTTTTGAAAGATTTTAAATTCTCAATATTATCTCCATGTGCATGAACTATATTAAAACTTGCATATTGAAATTCTCTTTTTGTTATACCATCTAAATCAGTAAAAATAGCATCAATTTGAATCTCTTTTTCTCTTAACAAAACTGAAGCACCATCTGCGGCTAAGTTAATGAACTTATCGAAATATTTGTGCCCTTTTCTTTTCAAGATAACATTAACAGTTTTTTCTAATGATGGTCCACAACCATAAATAGCAAGCGTTGATTTTGATGAAATCCTATCTTTGAATAAATTTAAAATTCTATCTAATTCCCATTTTTGACTTTTTTTAAGAATTAATTGCGATAGATAATCCCGGGCTTCACAATCCTTTTGATAACTAAAATTAAAATCATTAATTATTTGAAAATACCAATCCTTAAATTCATGGTAAAAATCTAGGTGATATTTTAGTTTTGTCCCCATCTTTTTTAGGTAGTTTAATTAAAAGAGTCAATAATAAAATTTTAAATTATTACCTTAATTAATAAAAACATATTATTTAATTCAATATTATTAGAATTTATTATTAATAAAAAAAAGAGATAGATAAATATGACTAAATGGTTTACTAAAACACATCAATGGTTTGATGATGGGACCAAAATGGTTGGAATTACACCTTATGCAGCAGAACAGCTTGGAGAAATTAGTTTTGTAGATGTGGAAGGTCTTGAAGGCGCTGAACTTGAACAAGTAAAAATGGATGGTGATGAGCCTTCAAGCGATCCAATTGATTGCACCGTTGAATCAAGTAAAGCTGTTGGTGATATTTATTCACCAGTAAGCGGTCGTGTAACTGAAATTAATTCAGATTTGATGGATGAGCCAGAAAAAATTAACGAAAATGCTTTTGCTGCCTGGTTATTCAAGATTGAGCCATCCAATTGGGATGCTGAAAAGGGTAATTTGCTAGATGAAACAGCATATAATAATTTTGTAGGGTAAATATAAAATCTTTTTATTCTTTTTTTTTAAATCAATTTTTATTTTTTTTGAAAAAAAATGAGAATGATTAAACTGAATTCATTAATTATAATTCAATAGTTCCCACTTTCACACCTATCATGTATTGGAGTAAAAAAAAGGTAATAGTAATCATTAAAACTCCAATGATTAAAATCCAAACTGCCATCTTTTTATTATATACATATTTAGATGCTTGATATAACATAATAAATCCTATAGAACAAAAAAAAATCAAAATAGCGGCGACTATACTTTCTATAATAAAGGCATCATGAAGATCAGTATAGATCAATAGGATATCTCCCCCTTGCGTCGCCCCAGCTGCAAGTGGCTCTCTTACAATTAAATAGACAACCCCAGTCTGAAGAACAAATAAAATTATAAGGATAGCTACTATGCTTAAAGATCTTGATGGCATTGGGAGGGAAATATTTGGAAGTCTCATTTTAGGAAAACTAATTTTGGGTTTCCTTAGCGAATTTCCAAAAATCCAAGGGGTTCTACTTCTAATTTTTTCTATAACTGTTTCAGAACCAATAATTTCCTCTTTCTTTGATGTGTTTTTTTGCATGAACTATGAAATAATTATTAACTTTACTTTATTAACTTTTTTCATTAATTTTTGACAAATTTTAATCTTTTAACTTAATTTTTTTAGTAATTCAATTAATAGTTTCCAAACCTTTTCAACAGATTTAATTTTTAGTCTTTCATCTGGAGAATGAGCACCTACAGTTGTAGGTCCAATCGAAATCAATTCTAATAGAGGGAACTTTTTTTTTAGAATTCCACACTCTAATCCAGCATGTATAGCTTTGATTTTTATATTTTCATTAAATATATTTTTATATACTTTCTTATAGATTGTTAACAGTCTAGATTGAAAATTTGGTGTCCACCCAGGATAATCAGAATCTTTTATTATTTTGATTTCTAAGTCACTTAAATTAAATAAAGCCTTTGTCTTTTCCCAAATTATATTTTTGAAATATTCACTTAAACTTCTTTGGCTTAATTTTATTTCTATATCATTTTTTCTTGTTGATATTGTCGCGAAATTAGAGGATGTAAACACTAATCCATTAATTTGAGGGTGCATCGAGACTGGACCATTATGTATTAAGTACATAATATTCAATATATTATTTTGAATATTTTTTAACAAAACTTCGTTATTGGTAAAATCTTCTAATCTATTGATTGATAATTCTAAATTGGGTTCAATTCCATCAAAAATTACTTTTAAATCTGTAAAGAGTAGTTCTATAAAATTGAAAATCTCTGATGATTTACTTTTTTCAATATAAAATATCGCATTTGCTTCTCTAGGTATTGCATTTGTTCTATTACCTCCGTCTATGGAACAAATATGAACTAAATATTGTTCATTCAATTTCCAAAGAAGTTGTCCAATTATTTTTAATGCATTGCCTCTCCCTAAATGAATATCTACACCAGAATGACCTCCTAATAATCCAGTAATAGAAAGTTTTATTGGTATAAAATCTTCATCTTGAATATTTAAATTCATGGTCTCTTTTATTATTTCTATAAAGTGAACAAGACCACCAGCACACCCTATGGTTACAGCGTCATCTTCTTCTGAATCAAGGTTTATAAGAAAATTGCCATCTATAAATTCATTTTCAATAGCAAAAGCACCTCTTAAACCCTGTTCTTCATCAACAGTGAATAGTAAATCAAATCCTAAAGAATCAAACTCTAACTCTCCTTTCTGAATTTTTTTCATCAGAGTTAACAAATAACATATTCCCACCCCATTATCTGCACCTAAAGTAGTTCCTTCAGCTGTAATCCATTCTTCGTTCTCAATTTTTTCAACTTTTAATTTCAATGGATCTTTCGAAAAATCGTGAATAACAGATTCATTTTTTTCACAAACCATGTCCATATGGCATTGAAGAACACTTTTTTTTATTAGTTTTGATTTAGCTGGAATATTGACTACTAAGTTCCCAGCAGAATCAATTTTACTGTTAAAACCTAATCTTTCTGATTCTTCCTTTATAAAGAACCTAATTTTCTCTTCGTGTTCAGAGCACCGAGGTATTTTAGAAACTTTTTCAAAATATTCCCAAAATTCAGAAGGTTGTCCTAATTCTTTTAAATTTAGCAAAATTATCCCTTTTAATCAAAATATATATATTAATTCAGTTATAATAATTATAAAATAACACTAAATTCCTTATAATTTTATTTAAAGGCTGATCAAATGAGTTGGAAGGATCTTTATTCGGAAGTAAAGAAACGTAAAATGGAAGCGTTAAATAAAAAGGATGTTGTGGAAGCTGTCGAAAAACATGGAAAAATCTTAGCAGTTAGCGGAAGATATGAAAAACCTAAAAAAGTTATAGAACATATGTACGTATCAATAAAGAAAGTAATCAGAGAAAAAGAAATTATAAAAGAAGATTTATCTCAATATGATGTTCTACTTATCGGATGTCCAGGAAGTGATATCCCACATGCATCTTATCCGAAAGTTAAAGATTATGTAATGAATGGGGGATGGTTAATTACAACTGATTGGGCTATACAAAGTATAATTGAAAATATTTTTCCCGGTTTTATACGTTGGAACCGTGCAAAAACTGCTGATGCTGTAGTTGCATGTCAAATTATTGAACCAAATCACCCCTTTTTAGAGGGAGTATTAAGTGAAATTCAACAAAGTAAGTGGCAAAAGCAAACAGCTAAAAATACTAAGAAAAATGAATTTCGATGGTGGTTAGAAACTAGATCCTTTCCAATACAAGTTATAAATCCTCAAGCCGTCAGAGTGTTAATTGGTTCAAGGGAAATTCAAAATAAGTGGGGAGAATCCCCTGTTCTCGTAGAGTTTGATTATGGTAAAATGGGTGGAAGAGTAATCCACATGATTAGCCATACCCATTTACAAAAAGGAGGAACTAAAGGTAAATATGCCTCTGCTCTAATTCTTACGAATATTTTAGATGAGAAAGTGTCCCAAAAAATGGGTATTTCAAAAACACCAACAGCTCGATATGTTTCTGATTGGCAGACGGCTCAACCTCAACAGCAACAATATCAACCTCCTTTAGGAGAACAATGGGTTTCACCACCACAAGAAAATTATTATTCTACAACTTCTACTGGAGGAAGTGGATTAACAGAAACATCTCAAATAATTGAGGTGGATGTGTATAGCAACGATTTTTCCTTCGCTAGTAAATGTGTTTATTGTGAATATGATTTTACTGAGTATAAAGGAAAGATTTACATTTGTCAAGCATGTAAAGCTCCCTATCATGAAAATTGTATTAATACACAGATTAATGAAGGAATCTGTAAAAAATGTGATAGAATATTATTATGGTAAATTTACATCAAATTTCTATGTACATTTTTTAATAATCAGATAAAACTTGTTCCTATACCCTAGGGTAAATGAATTTGTAAGATAAAGAGATATCAAAAATTTTATCCTTATTTTTCTTTACTCAGATTTGTATAAAACTAAAATAACTTAAAATATATAATTTCAATAAAAAATAAAAAAAAGTAAATTGATTTAACCGTTCTAAAAATTAGTTTTCTATTATCTCTATTGCCTCTTCAGGACATTGAGTTTCACAGGCTCTACATCCTACACAATCTTCTCTGTTTTCCTCAATAATATTTACTTTGCCTCCCTCAGGTTCGTCAAAGCATTCAGAAGGGCATACTTCATAACATGTACCACATCCAGTACATGCATCCATATCTACCTTTATATCAAAGGACATAGTTTTTTACTCCTTTCTGTTCTTATTTCTTATTTTAATAATTTTGATTATTTTAATGTAATCCTAACTTTGATAATAATATAAAAAATATAAATTTCGTTTTTATTGAGAAAAGTTATCAATTAAATATTATTTTTTAAATTTAAGCCAATTCTATTAATATTAAATTATGATATTATCGTGAAAGTTAAAGAACTCTGGAGTTTTAAGTATAATGAACCTATACTTGGAATAGAATTAGGTGATATTAATAATAATGGGGAAATAGAAATTATTGCTTATACTAGAACTGGAGCATTATTATTTTTATCTCAAAATAGTAAGAAAAAGCATCAAGAAGTAATTACAAAAGATATACCAATTTGGCATTTAAAAATATATGATATCGATAATGATGGAAAGAATGAAATAATTTTGGGCGGAATGGACGGAATTTTAAGAACATTTAAATGTAGTTTAACGTATGATTTAGTTACTTTTTGGAACCATAAATTTAACACCTCAATTAGTGGAATCCTCATAGATGATATTAATAATGATAATATAAGTGAATTGATAGTATATTCTCTTGATAAAACGATAAGAGTTTTAAATCCATTGGATGGTAATTTAATTTGGGGGCAAGTATTTGAAGAGGGAATAGGAGATGCGATAGTCCTTACAGATGAGAAAAAAATTGTAATAGCATGTGGAAACGATGGAACAATCAGAAGTTTTAATGGTATCGATGGAAAACTAGTATCGTTTAAACAATTTTCAGATAAAATACGCTGTGTCTCTTATTTGAATTCAATTAAAGGATGTGTTGTAATTTGTGGCGGTGATGATAAAAAATTACATTTTCTAGATAAAAAGACACAAAAAGAATTCAAGACAAATAAATTTAAAGATTATGTATGGAAATGCATATCTTATCCATTTCCGATTTTTAATAAGGCACTTATTAGTTCTTATTCATTTGCATATTTCAATAAATTAATCCCTCTTGAAAACATTGATTTTACCTCAAAACTAATCTGCATTGATGAGTATTTTACTACTAGTTGGAAATTAGAAGGATTCAATATTGAGATTTTAAAAGC
>JBHLPN010000182.1:0-3748 GCA_048939445.1 Promethearchaeota archaeon
TCTTTTTATTTTTGGATTAGTTTGGATTAAACTTTTTCCTAATAACATTCCAACTAAGAATGTCCCACATCTTTGATTTATATCAAATGCCCATGGTTTTATAGGATTTCCTAAGAGTTGTTGGAGTTTAATTCCATATGTCATCATTGGTCTTTCAGCATAAACTTCTCCTGCCCAAATTATAATATCTAAATCATTAGGTGTAATATTAGCTCTTTCAAGAGCTTGAGAGCTTGCTTTAGCACCCATTGCTACGGTATGATCTTCAGAACCTGGAACAGTTTTGCTCTTAAGACCAAATTTATCTTCAATAATATCTCTAGGAATTCCAGTTTCTTTAGATATATATTCACTTGTATGCCTTTCATTAGGAAGATAAATGCCCCAGGATTCTAATCCTACCGGCCGGAATTCCATTTTTAAAATTCACCTATTTTAGTTCTCTTTTTAAAATTTTACCAGTAGCACTAGTAGGTAATGAATCTCTAATCTCAAAATATTTTGGAATTTTATACTTTGCAAGTCTATCTATTAGATAATTTCTGATTTCTTCTACATCTAATGTTTTACCAGATTTTAAGGTTAAAAATGCTTTACCTACTTCACCCCATTTATCATCAGGAACTCCAATAACTGCTGCTAAATCAATTGCGGGATGTTTAAATAATAACTCCTCAATTTCAACAGGATATACATTTTCTCCTCCACTAATATACATCTCTTTCCTACGACCAACAATATAATAAAAACTTTCCTCATCTTGCATCGCTAAATCTCCAGTATGGACCCATCCATCAGGTTCAATAGTCTCTTTTGTATCTTCTGGGTCATTCCAATAACCAGAAAAGATATGTGGTCCTTTTAGAAGTAATTCTCCCACTTCACCTTGTTTGACAACTTTATTTGTTTTTGTATTTATTATTTTCATATCACAATGCAAAACAGGTAAACCTACTGATGTTGGTTTTTCTTTAATGTGACTTTCAGGTAAATAGAAGTTGTTAGGACCCACCTCTGTTAAACCATATCCCATTTTAAATAGCTTATTTTTAGCCCAATATTTTTCCATTATGGCTACTGGGCATGGAGCTCCTCCAGATATAAATATTCTTACAGAATCAAAAGCAGTTTTATCGAATATTGGAGTATTTGCCATCATATGAAACATTGTAGGAACTCCAATTACAATAGAACATTTTTCCTCACTAATGATTCTAATAGTCTCTATAGGATCAAAATCACCCAATAGTATAGTTTTTGCACCAAGATGATAAAAAGGGACTAGCAATACATTCCATCCACCTGTATGAAATAATGGAAACAATAATGGTTGAATGTCGTCAGGTCTTAAACTCCATGAGAGAATAGTATTTACGGAATTCCAAAATATTAATCGATGAGAAAGTACAGCTCCTTTGGGAAGCCCTGTAGTACCTCCTGTAAATAAAATAAGGTGTGGATCTTCAAAGTTTAAGATAGGTCGTTCCACTTCTGAATATGAGAGCTTATTCATCAAATCTTTTATATTTGAATCACTTAATACTGAATTTCTTCCCATAATTATAAAGTTATTAATTAATGTTTTTTCTTTTAACTGTGAAACTGTATCTATTAATTTAGATTCATAAAAAAAAATTGTTGGACTTGTCTTCTTGATTAAATACTCAATTTCTTGAATAGAAAGCCTTACATTAAAGGGTACAAGAATAGCTCCTATTTTTCCTGTTGCTAAAAAGAGATCAATACATTCAATTCTATTTGTAGAAAACATTGCAACACGATCCCCTTTAGAGATTCCGTTGTTTAATAATACACGAGCTAACTTATTTGCTCTAAGGTTGAGATCCTTGTAAGTATATAGTTTTTTCTCAATATTATCGAATATAGCTTCCTGATTGGGACTTAATAGCGCACGACGATACGCCCAATCTCCTATCCAAGAGAACTCGCTTGAAATTGAATAATCTCCTGCTTTAAACACTTAAATAACTCACCTATACTGCTCTATAAATTGGCCATTTTCTCCAAACATACGCAAACAAGAGTTCAATCCATAAAAACCATAATACAAATGGAGTTGGATTCATTTCCCAGTAACTTGTCTTATCTCCAAATAAGATTGGCGATAATAGATAATAACCCAGAAATGCTAAAGTTCCTATTCCAATAACCAACAGAAATCTAAATAGAAAATTTTGCCATTGAGGAAATCTTTTTGGCCAATTGTCAAAGAATAAGGATACTAGTACAACGGCGCATATAAGAAATATAGCGTACGTAATGCTCATCATATACCAACTTTTAATTCTAATAATAATTTCTGCCTCACTTGGAGGTACTCCACCAATAGCTACAAAAAATGGATCAAGAACATATTGGGCTATATAGGGTCCCAACCATGAAACGAGTAAACCTAATCCTGTACAAGCTGCCGCAGCTATCATCCCTATATAAGGTTGTTTTCGTCCTAATTTACTCCAAGGCCAATATTCAAATACCATCATTGTTAACAAAGAAAAGAAAATTAACCATTGTGTCCATCCAAGTGAGAATGCATAACTAGGGAACTCTGTTATAGGTTTTACTGCATTCAATTCGTCAGTAGCATAAATGCGCTCTCCTGCTGGAAAGAATAAAAAAAACCATACTAATATCGTTATGGCATTACCAATAATCCAAATAATAATTCCCCGTTTAGGCTGTTTTATTTTAAAGAATGGCCAATACATAGTACCAGCAACCCAGAGAACTGCAAATGAAAAACATGAGCCACTTAAAGCACCAAAAATTGAGGCAGCAACAAACCATGATATATATGGATCTACTACTTGACTACTATAAATAGCATTAAACCAGGGTAGAAGTAGAAGTGTAAAAATCAAAATAATTACAATATTAATCGCAGTACCTACAAGACCTACCTTCCAAGGAGTACGAAACCACCCATAATAAGGCCAATTTTCAAACCAGATCGCCCATACTACTCCAATTAGGCCAAATCCACCTATAACGGTTGCCCAAGCAGTAATTTCCATTTCATGGGTTGGATAAGGATTATGCCAACGTGGATCGAAAAATATTAACCATGTTATCCAACTGATTATAAATACTATTAATATTGATAAAATACCAGCAATAGGTTGTTTATATCGCGCCATTACAATCATAGGCGCCTCATCTGCCGAAGGAATTCCAACTTTTTCACCAGCTAGAGCCATAATTTTTACCCATAAATAATTTTGTGCTTTTTTTTATATTATTTCTAATAATATTGGTTTTATATTTAAATCATATATTCAACTTGATGTTATATAAAGTTTTAAAACCATTTAAACGAGCATCTTATTTAATAATTTGACAAATAAATAAAAGAAAAATATTAATTAAAAATTTAATACAATTATATTTTTATTAATTCATAATCAATTGAACCTAGTTTATTTCTCACAGCCGCCTCAAATACATTAGATGGATCAACTAATGGCATTAATGCTTTAAATTTCTCAACTCCTTGTTCAATAGGTTGACTCCATTCACCATTTTTATTAAGAAAAGGCAGTCCTGGAGCATTAGTCTCTGCATCTACACAAGCTTTATCAATAGCTACTGGATCCGATGATCCATAAATTCCAAGATCAGGTACAACGGGAACACTTGCATTTGGAACACAATCACACATTGCTGGAATATCAAAAGCAAAATTAATGAATCGCATCTTTTCAGATCCAAAACTCATAACACCCATGGC
>JBHLPN010000182.1:3848-4956 GCA_048939445.1 Promethearchaeota archaeon
TATAATCTTCACAGATCCCTATATTTTCAATATTATTTCCAAGTCCTTGAGTTTCGATCAGAGTTGGAATTCCTCCTTTAGCTTTAATAGCATTTACAACTTCACGTATATAGTCAGCGCGTAAATAGCGTGTATTGTGTGCTTCACCAACATGGACTTTTACTCCAACTTTATCACCAGAATTAATATGATCCAAAATTTTATCTGAAATAAACCTAGTTTTTACTAAATTATTTGTAACCATATTTCTTGATGTATTTGGTAGAGCTGCCACCTCAATTGGAGATGCCCAATATACTTTAGGTTTAGATGACAATCATATTCACCTTATAGAATATATAACTTTTTCAGAAATCTTTACTATATTGAGTCTAGATTTCATAAATTAAGGGGAGAAAATTTTGATAATTTAAAAATTAGATTATTTTAAAATATATTTTTATAAAAAAATATCTAAAGTCTTTTGAGTTTTAATATAATTAATTAATTTACTACTTGCTTTCCAATATTTGTAATCAACCATGAATCCTTCAGCCATTATTTTCATAGCATCACTAAAGTTGTCAAGAATAATAGGTTGGCTTGTCCACATTGCATTATTTACAGTCTCTCTTATTACCCATACTCCCAAAGGTACAACATATCCACCAGAAACCTCTCGAAAAATGAGAACTCTGGCTTGCTTTTTAATATTATAAAGATATTCGCAGACTGATTTCCTTGCTGCATAATAAGCACCTGTAATATTGCTTGCATAAGATTTCCTTCCACGATAAAACTCAAAATCAGTCATAATTTGCGGCCTGAGATCACGATTTCTACCATCAAGAGAGATGTTCCATAAAGTATTTGGCGCCCAAACTTCGTTCATCTCATAAATAAATTTGCCAGGAAATAACAAAATTTTGAAGTGATTATCAAGATAAGTGGCTTCAAAAATTTGGTAGTCATCTATTTCAGGAAACCTTTTTATTTCTTCAATTAAAGCTTTTGAAATGATGTCATCTACTGCTGTTATGGACCAACGAGTTGGTACAATTCTACGTCTTTTCTTTTCACCAAGAAGACCAGCTGAAAAAACCCTTTTAATTGTTGATTCTGGAACATG
>JBHLPN010000182.1:5056-6548 GCA_048939445.1 Promethearchaeota archaeon
TCAACCATTTTCTTTCCAAACCATAGTTCAGGAGCATCTAAAATATGATAATCTGATATATCAAGTCCAGTTTCAAATTCTTGAAATGGTACTAATGGTCCAAGGTAAACATTTGGATAATTAAAATGGCCAACGAAAAATCCAGGAGGACTAGCTCCGAAAATCTCGACATCTCTTCTCGTTTTATCTAATTCAAAAGGGACTAAGGATTTCATTACAGACTTTTTTAATAGAATTGGGCATGTTTTTTTCCCACATAATAATCGTGCGCCTTTACAACGAAGACAAATATTCTTTTCTGTCGGGGGTCTTACCAATTTATTCTCTCTCTAAATTGGATTGTCCTATTAAAAAATGTGTTTCTTCTATTATAAAAAAGGTACAAGAGTTTAAATTTTTAATATTTATATTAAAGAATGAAAATAAGAATTACTCCTTTAATTTATTTATGTGCTATTTTGATAATTTGTAACGTTTAAATCTCTTAATACTAACAATATTGAAAAGAGTAAAAAAAGAAGAATTCGAATCCTGGAATAATATTGTTGACATGACGAGGCAAACCTTTTCTTGGAAATTTTATTGATTTAATTATATTCAAATATCAAAGCAAATTATATAAAAATTAAACTGGATTTATATTAATTAAAGATAGAATCCAGAAAATATGAGCTATGAAATCCAATAAAAAGTCTCAATTTTTATTAATTCTAGTAATATTTATAATCATTCTTATTTGTTATACAAGCTCTTTAAGAAAATTTTCATCCATTAATGTTAATGGTGAATCTAATGAAGAAAATAATTTCAATCTGAAATCATCTAATCAAAAAGTTTTTTCAATTATTGCTGATCCACCAGATAGCGAAAATTGGACCGCTAAAAAAAATAATGCATTCCCGATATTTCCCGATAATTTTGGAATAGATTCGGAGGGTTGTTATATTTCTCATGAATGGGACGAAAGTGTAAATGCCTCTCGTAATACACCTAGTATTCACTGGGAAAGAAATGTTAGTATATTCGAAGATATGTCATATTTTAAAATTACTTCTGCTTCAGTTAATGCAATTGTTAATGCCACTGTTCATGCTAATAATGGAATAAATGCAGGAGTCGATTGTCCTGGTGATTCTGTTGATCAGGGTTTCATTTTTGATTATATTAGGTTTTATATATTAATTTCAGATTTGGAAAAAGTACAAAATTATGAAATCGCCTCTTTTCAAACTATAGATTTAGGTGACGATACTGCTGGTACTTATGATTTTTTACCAGATACTTTTATGAATACTGTATCTCAAGAAGCTCTAGAATTTTATATTGGAAATGTATTGGAAACTGATCATCATAATTTTACAATTACTTTAGGGATGAGAATTTATTGTGAAGATAATTATCTTCTTGATGATATTGATTACTGGGATAATCTGCGTATTAAATCCTTCAATCTAACATTTACTTATGAAAAAACTGCTTTATTTATCATAAA
>JBHLPN010000021.1:0-20981 GCA_048939445.1 Promethearchaeota archaeon
TACATATTGTAGCCAAGACATTAACTTCTCCATTTTCCATTGAAATGCATCCCTTTTTTTGTAATTCCAAGATTTCTTGTTTATTTATTTGATAAAAAGCTTCCTTACAGTAATTCTTCCCGATGTGGTAATTATCTACTCTTTTTTTTGTTTGTTCTATGAATACATTAATTATTTTTTTATTTAATTCGACTTCTTCATTTAACTTTCTCCCATAATGAATAGATGTTCCATCTGGTCCCAAACCATGGGTGGGAATAATGTAATCTAGTATTTTTACATTTTCACCTATTCCCCATGACCCACAAACAAGAAGTATTAATTTTGCTCCGCAATAGATTAGATCCTCTGCCAGGGATGCCATGGGTGAAGCGCCCATAGATGGTAATACTAGAGAGAGGGGAATGTCATTAAATTTACCTCTGTGTAATTTTCCACCTCCATAGGGATGAAATGGTGTTAACCAATCTGAATCTTGTAGATTAGCAATTTCTTTTAGGTAATTCAATAATCCTCCAGAAAAAATAATCATCACATTTGGATCGACTTCAAAGTCCTTCATATTTTTATTAGTGGCATCTAATGCCGCCTGAACTACATCCTTAGAAGTAAGACAAAAATTTTCTTTCATGTTTTATTACCTCAAACAAACAATAATTTAAACTATTTAATTGTTTAGGTATTAGGTCTAACTATTCTTAATATGCGAAATTATTTGTTTCTCTTAAGAATTTTAGAAAAATCAGTGATTGTAAATATAATAATGCATATAGATAAGAGAATTGAAATATAAATAAATGCCCAGGTATAGGATAAATCGTAAATTAATCCAAAAATCAAAGATTCTACCATAGAGATAAGTCCGACCGATAAATAATAGTATCCATAAGCCCGACCTCGTTTACGTTTACCTGCTAAATCAGCAATATAAGCTCTCGATATTGGATCTACAGATGCTTGATAAAAGCCATACATTACAAATATAATGATAATTATTATAAATGAAAATATAGAAACATTTATCGGAAGTGACAAAATAAGACAGGATATAAGAAGAACAACTAATCCCATGACAATAACTTTTTTTCTCCCAATTCTATCAGATAATACTCCCGTAATCGGTGAAAAAATAGCATAAACAATATTACTTAGCATATACAAGATTGGTATGAAAAATATTAAATCTACAAAACCTCCAGCTCTAATTTGAAGAAATGCAATATCTAGACTAGCGAATTCAATAACACCTAATATAATTATTAGTTTAACGAAATTCTTACTTAATTTTTCCACTTTTGGTTTTTGATCTTGAATCCCTAGTCTTTCTTCAATTTCATTCGGATTTACATCTTTTATAGTAAATATAAGAACTATTGCTAGGATGCCAGGGATAATAGAGAAGAATATTATTTGAGAATAAGTCCAAGTTAAAAATAAAAGTAAGAATGCTAAAAATGAACCTACAACTGCGCCTAAGGTATCCATAGCTCTGTGCATTCCAAATGATTTACCTTGGTCTTTAGCATAATAAGATATAAGCGTATCTCTAGAGGATGTCCTAAGTCCTTTACCAAAACGATCTATTGCTTTTAATCCTAAAATATAACCCCAAGAAGGGCTAAACGCCATGAATGGTTTGGTAAGGTTTGATATCGAATAACCCGCGACAACAAAAGGCTTTCTTTTGTTTATTCTATCACTCATCCACCCAGAAATTCCTTTTAATATATTTGATATTGCTGTTGTTAATCCTGCAATTAAACCTAAAATTAATCCAGTTCCACCAACTTCTAAAATAAAATATGGTAATATACTTTGAATCATTTCACTTGAAACATCAGTAAAAAAAGAAACAAGTCCCATTATAAAGACTGGAACAGAGATTCCTAAAATAAGTTTTATTCTACGAGAGGAGTTATCTTTATTTAGCACAATTTAGCAAATTTTTTTAATAGAATAAATATAATAAAAATAATTGAATAAAAAAAATTGTGATTCTAATGTCAGATGAGGAAAAGACTTTAAATGTTCTTGATGAAACGATTCAAGCAGCTGAATCTAGTTTCAAGGAATTCATAGATGTACTAGAAACCTCAAAAGCTACACTATTGAAACTTGAAAATGATAAAGAAGCATTAAGTAAAACCAAATTAATCCTTGAAAAGGAAAAGACATTATTAGAAGATGAAAAAAGTAAATTGGAAAGTGAAAAGCAACAATTAGAAATAGTTAAGAGGAAACTAGAAGAAGAAACTAAGAAACTTGAACTTGAAAAGCAAGAAAGAGACCAAAAAATTGGCTCACTAACAGAAGAACAAATGAAATTATTGGATGAATATCAAAAGGTTAAGGTTGAATTAGCTAAATTTATGAAAGCTGCGGAAGAAGCAGAAGAAGCAGAATATAATTTTGAGAGGGTTCGTGCTTTACTTTCAATTTATACTGCTTTAGTTTCGGAGATATGGGCTGGGCAAGCCCATTATAGGATACTTCTTACACTCCATGGAGATAAAGAAGAAATGACGAGAGATGAATTAAAAACAACACTAGGGATAGGCGGTGCTTTTGTATTGCATTCAGTACAGGAATTAGCTAAAGTAGGGTTAGTAGAGTATGATATGGAAAGTAGTACGGTTAAATTGAAAGAACGTCTATTCCCAAAAAAAGCATTAGATGAAAAGAAATAGATTTTTTTAAATTACTTTTTTGGCTTGAGAACTTCAGGATTTTTAATTTCTAGTCCCGCATTTACACCTAAATCATCAATAATGATTCTATCTTTCTTTTTATCAATAAATTTTAATTTTATTTTAGAATTAATACTCTCAGCAATATGGCCTGACATTACTCCCTCCTGAGGAGCTTTCATAAGCCCAGATCCAATCCCTTTTTTTGCAATTTTAAAATCAAGTCGATAATTCCTATCTTCCACTACGATTTGAATATTATCTTGGCTTACATCTAATGATTTAACTTTTGCTCTCGTATAGGTAGCAAATTTATAGAAATCTCCTTCATGCCATAATGCACTTAGAAATCCATTAAACCGCATTCCAAGGAAAGGTATTTTAGCAATTGAAAACATAAACGAGAGATTAGGGTTAGAAAAATGGTTTGATTGTGTCCAAATCCATGCACTTGGAAATGACTTACCCCAATCTTTTTCAATATAGCCTTTTCCATTATCAAAATTAACAATTTCTCCGTTAATAGTGAGTGTTCCATGAATTTTATGGTTCATACTCACTACTCCATGATATGTTTCCATAAATGGCATGTAAGAAAACCAACCCATTACTCCCGGCTGCAAAAATTTCTTAGGCCAAGGAATTGGGTCTAAATATTCTAGATCTCCATAAATTTTATATCCTTGTTGATCTATATCAACATGTATTCGATCTAATGCAAAATAGTTTTTACCAATCTGAACTTCATATATCTTATTTGAAAGATTTTCAAAATCGTCCAAGGAGTAGTTAAAATATTCTGCTGTTGCATTAATTCCATCTAAATATTGGATAAAAGCATGTGAGGTCTGCTCTTTTTTATTCAATGCTATAGTTGGAATAAATGCATATATATGATCTGCTGATGCATCTACAATTTTATTATACCAACCTTCAAAATAGAACTTTTTTTTTAAATTTCCCTGAAATACATTAGGTCTACTTCTTTTTCCCATAATAACACCGTTTATTGATTAAATTTCTTGATTGTAGTCTGTTAATAAGTTAAACATTTTCAATAAAAGGAGTAATGTTCTTATTCCCCTCATCTTTATTTTACGAGTTAGCCAAATTTTAGCAATTCCAAGCATAGATATTCGCCTCATAGCGATGGCAAGAAAAGTTTGCGTGTCCATTTCTAAGAACGCATTCCAGCCAATCTTTTTCTTTTTTAAATTTGTTTTTGGTTTATTTGGAATACTTTTAACTTTCACAGATCCATGATCGATAATAATTAATGCCGCATAATTTAAATTGGACGCATTTAAGAGGATTTTAGCATCAATCTCTCTGAATTTTTCTTGAAATTTCTTATTTTCATTCAAAGGGACGAGAACACTATTAATTAAGCCACCAAAACCTCTTATTCTATTATTTTCTTCTTTTATATCTGCCATGATATTAATTGATAAATCATACTTTACTTTATTTTTGATGTTATATAAAATCCAGAATCAGATATATTGTGTGGATCAAAAGCTTCTTTAATTTTTCTTAACCAGATATGATAATTTGACATATGAGGTCCAAAAAGTTCATGCAAACGATTTCCCTCCACAAAAAATGGAGCACCAAGATGTTTAAGTAAGTCTAATTGATAACTTTTTTCCATATATTCAGCCATTCCATTAATACTGTTATCTTTGGTTTGATCAAAAAAAGTTAAGGCTTCTAAATGAAAGTAGTGTCCAGATTCATAGGAACTTAGCCATGCACCTTCTCCAAAATCATTGACAATTACACCTTTCTTAATGTATTTTTTCTTTAATGGAATATTCATGGTAGCACTGCGAAGACATACTGATGCTGTATCCCCCCCTCCTTCTGCTGACTGCATACTTCCAGTTGCTAGAAAACCATGTAATCCCAAGTTTGAACGAAGAGCTTCAGCATAAAAAATAGGATCAGGAGTATAAAGTTCTCCAATTATATTCTTTAAATTTAATTTCTTCAATAAATAATCCATTACTTTTTGTTTATAATCAAATTCTCGTTTCGTCCGAGCAGCAATCAATACTACTAAGGGAGCTTTCATCATTCCTAACGCCATTTTATCCATTAGACTTTCAATTGTATTGGAAAAAATAGCCATCACAGCAAAATTGCATAAATAACTGCACATGAATGAAATTTCTTCCTCTTCCACTCTCAATATAGCAGATTCAAATTTCTTAAAGTCTCCACAATCCATAATATATAATTTCATGAATTTAGGAATATCAAAATCATAGTTAGGAGAATTTCCTTTAATATTAAAATTTGTACTACAAGGATAAGGAAAAAGTTTTACAGCAACTTTAGTGAAAACCCCAAGTCCAGATTTTGTACCTGACCAACCTCTCATTATTCCTCTTAGACTAGGACCTGGACCATCCCCATGATACCAATCAGGATTGTTCTTTAAGCCATAAGATCCTAATTTCATAATTTCTCCATCGGGTAATATCCATTCCACAGCTAATACATTTCTCGCACTATATCCTGTAGAAGGAGATGTAAAACCAGGACCATTCATCGATGTAGAACTTGCAAGAGGTGACACTTGTGGGCCAGCACCAGGCATATGGCAGTTAAGTCCATATTTCATGATTTCAGCTTGTAATTGAGCACCACTAACATAAGGCTCTATTATAGCATAAAGATTTTTCACATCAATTTTAACAATTTTATTCATTCTTCTGAGATCAAGAATGATACAATTATCTGAGGAAGGTTGATTCCATGGTCCCAATCCTGTTGATTGTGCCTTAAATTTTATTTTATACTTGTTACATAATTTAACTATTTTTTGAACTTCCTCGCTTGTTGATGGTAAAATAACTGCCTTAGGTACGGGAGAGAAAGGAATTGGGTCTTTACCCTCCATATAATTAAATATTTCAGTACACCAATTATAAGCATAAACATTTGTAATAACTTCACTGTCGTCTATATTTCCTACACCGACAATATCTTCAAACTCTTTAAAAATTTCTTTTTCTAAAGTCACTTAGGTAACCTCCACTGAAGATTCTTTACTAGATTTACTTGGTGAACCGATTGCCATTAATAATAACTCACTTATATCAAGGAATCTCAAGTTAGAACCTTTAGCATCTATTCCATCCTTTAAATTAGTTGAACAAAAAGGACAAGCAGAAGCGATAATTTCTGCTCCTGTATCCTCAGCTTCTTCAATGCGAGTTTTAGCAGTGTTAAGAGCGAACTCTGGAAATGCTGATTTTACTCCTCCTCCCGCACCACAACAATAAGAATATTCTTTTATTCTTTCCATTTCAGTAAAATTAAGCCCAGGTATTTTTTCTAGTAACTTTCTTGGAGCATCATAGATTCCATAAGTCCCACATCTCTTATTTTTTTCAGGTATATTAATAGATACAAGAGGCATCATTTGTAGTTCATCACCATCCCATTTTTCATAGGCTTCAGAATTACGGCCTAAATGGCAAGGATCGTGGTAGGTTACCTTATAGGGGACTTTATTATTTAATTCTAATTTAGAAGTTTCAATTAATTCATTAAATAATTCTGTTGTATGAATAACTTTGAAATTACATTCTTTTTCTAAGGGATATTCAACTTTAAAGGTGTTATAACATCCAGCACAACTAAAAACAATAGTTTCAATTCCTTCATTTTCAATAATATTAATGTTTTTGTTTAATTGATCTATAAATGATTGTTTATCTCCAGTTCTTAGGATTGGACTTCCACAACAAAATTCATTCTCATTGAGAATTTTAAATGGATAGTTCGCAGCATTCATAATACGAGCAGTTGCGATAGCAATTTCTTTTCTCCTGTAAGATGAAGTGCATCCTACAAAATATAAGACCTTAGCATCAGGATCAATCTTTATATCTTGAGGCAACCAGTTAAATCTCTTTTCATGAGCTTCATTGTAAGGGTTATTATTGGTTCTTATGGATTCAATATATTGTTGTTGTTTTGTCATTGGCCCATATCCTAAAGAAACCAATTTTTCTCTGAGTCTAACTATGATTTCGAGTGGTTCTAAAGTGTTTAGAAATTTACAAGCAACAGCACAACCACCACATACAGTACATTTGTAAACAATATTTATTAATTCTTGAGACGGTTCTATTCGTCCCATTTCTAGCGCTAAAGCTATTATTATACGACCTCCTCCACTATATGCATGAAAATTGAACATATCTATCGAGGGACAAATTGTTGCATATTTTTTACTTTTAATTTGTAACTGTGGTATCCATTTACATATTGAGCATCGGAGACAGCTCTTTATCATTTTTCTATATTCTTGCTCGTTCAATAATGTAGAAACTCCCCTTTTTATAAGATATAAATATCTATAAAGTAAATTTAATTCATTTTATCATCAAAACATAAAACTCCAGGATTTAAAACATTGTTAGGATCGAAAATTTGTTTTACTTTTTTTAAGGCATTTTCGGTTGATTCTTCATGTCGTTTATAAACTTCCTTTGCCCAAAGACCATAAGGTCGATTAAAAAAAGCACCAGAATTCATTAAACTTCTGCTAGTTCCCAAGAAATTTTCTTTAACATTCAAAGTTTCTTCTTTATCGTGCGGATTAAAATATATATCAAATTCACAGTGATATGCCGTTCCTTGGTTAATCGGTTGAATATAAATCCCTAAATTGTTTGAAATTTGCTTTTCAACCAAATCAGTAAATTCTCTGATTTTTTCATAATTAGTTAGAAAAAATATATCTTGATATCCTCCAGTTAACCGCAATCTCCAAGGAATTATGTCAGCTTGGTTTAAGAATTTTAAAATGTCATTTTGGTCAATAATAATTTTATTTTCTGACAATATAAGCTTTTTTTGATTCATTATGTCAAGTATATCTCCTTCAAGATAAGAAATTTTATCATTTGCGAGTTGTCCTCTTCCTGATATAGCAAATATTAAATTCCATTTAGCTAATTTAGTAGTCAAATGTTGGATTTCCTTTGGATTTTCTTCGATTAAACAAGCTAAATTTAGATTATTCAAAATTAATAATTCATCACATAATCGATATTTTAAAAGTTCATATTGAAAATCAAGCAGGTTTTCTAAGTTATCTGATTGTAGATGATAGACTTTTTGGATTGATGGGAGTAATTCTAATTTTATTGTAACCCATGTAACAACTCCAATACTTCCCTGTGCTCCTTGTATTACCCTAAATGGACTAAATTGAGTCGGTCCCATAGGATTTACTTGAGCTTGTCCTGATTTTCTTTGTTGTTTTATACTTCCTGGACCTGCTGCGGATCCGGTCTTAAAAAGTTCACCATTTCCGAAAAAAACCTCGGTACAAAGTAATGGATCAGAGCTATCCCACATATACCGGGGGATTGTAATAGGTTCACGTTCGAGTGCTGCGGTTAGAACAGATTTTGAGGCCCTAGGATGCAAAGGTGTTAATATCCTTAATCCTTTATTATGCAGGAGTGGAATTAAATCACCAAAAGTAACTCCCGGTTCAATCATAATAACTCTATTTTTTCTATCTATATTAATTATTTTATTCAATTTCGAGAGATTCAATATTATTGAGTTATTATTTCTTGGAATAGTATCTCCATGGTGTCTTGGACCTGAGGGTGAACTTACTGGAATAAGAGAGAGATTTAAAGAATTAACTAATTTAATAATTTTTTGAATTTGATTTCTATTCTTAGGCCATATCACATATTTTGGTATTTTCTTGGGAAAGAAACTTAAATCATTTGAAAATTTCTCCAACACATTTGGTTTATTGGATACATTTTTTGCTCCGCAAATCTTAACTAATTCTTTATAAATATTTTCTTCACTCATATTTCATAAAACTGGACACAAATTTCTTTCTTCTTAAAATATTCCCAACTATTAAGACATTTTCATTCAAAATTATAAAAAACTTTAATTAATAGATAAGTATTATTAAACAATTATATTTTCTAAAAGAAGTTTTAATAGGAAATTCAAATGAAAAATTATGATCTAATAATAGTTGGTGCTGGACCAGGAGGATCTGTAGCAGCAAAAATCGCTGCTGAAAAGGGATTAAAAACTATTTTTTTTGAGCGTGGTCGTAAGCCGGGCGAAAAGAATTCTTCAGGATGTGGATTAGGCCCACGTATGTTTAGAGATTTTCCTGAAATGATGAAGGAACTAACTCCTGATATGTGTCCCTCAATGAGAGCTGGAAAAGCTTCACGAAATTATTTTATAAATAAAGATGACATTGTGGCAGGTTATATTATGGCTCGACCTACAGAATCTGTTTCATATGAACCCGCAAAATCATGGATTACTATGAATATTTATCGTAGTGAGTTTGATCCATGGATTGCTAAATTTGCTACTGATGCTGGTGCAGAATTAAAAACTTCGACATTAGTTGTGGATTTATTGAAAGAAAATGGCAAAATATGTGGTGTAATTGATGAAAACGGAGAGAAATATAGCGCTCCGCTTGTTATTGGCGCAGATGGGGTCATATCAATTGTAGCAGAAAAATCTGGGTTGAGAAATAAGTGGGCCCAGAATCAAGTTACATTAGTACCACAATATGATTTTCAAGCACCTTCGGAGAGAATCGATGACATTATGGGTGATGAGACATTAGGAATTTGGTGGGGTTCAACTTTTCCATCTTCATATCAAGTCTTTTTCAATGATGGTTTTCATCAAGGATTGGGAAATTGGATGAATTGGTGGGATAAGAATCCTTTGTATTATTTGAATCGTGTAATTAATCTAAAATATTATCAAAGACTGCTAAAAATTCTTGAAGCTAAGCCACGGGAGCTTCAAGCTCACCTACTTCCTTGGTTAGATTATCCTTATAATACGCATACTGATGGTGTTATATTAATTGGAGATGCTGGAGGTTTTCCATGTCCTTTGGAAGCAGAGGGGATATATCCTGCCATGGTTACAGGAAAGATAGCAGCAGAAATAGCTTCTGAAATAATACCCTCTGGAGATGTGTCTAAAACAACGTTGAAAAAATTTGAGGAGGAATGGCAAAAAACTAGTATTGGGAAAGAGTTTGAAGCGGGTTACGAGTTGTGGAATATATGGAAAGCTTTACCATTTAGCCCAAAAGAAACCATGTCTTGGTTTGTGCCTATGATAATGGAAATTATAGGCGGAATATTTGATTGGTCTCAACCTCATACCAAAAGAGTACGTCAAATTATAAGCCATATCAAGTCGTATATGCCTAAGGCAACACCATTTATAATGGCATATATATTTCCTCTAATAGTAAAAGTCTTTGAAGATGATTTAGATAAAATACTGGATCCTAAGAAGATCATGAAAGTGTTACCAAAACTTTTGGATATGTTACCAAAGAAAAAGATGAAAAGAGGTGATTAATAAAAATGAATATAGAACTAGAAGGATTAACCAAACGAATTCCAGGTACAGGTAACTTCATTTCGATAGATTATAATAAATGTAATAATTGTGATCGTTGTTTAGTTATATGCGTTATGAATTTATGGCGCAAAAAGGAAGGAAAAATCTATATTATTGACGAGTATCAATCGAAATGTTTAGAGTGTGCTGCTTGTTACCAAGTTTGTGATGCTGGTGCAATAATATTTCAATATCCTAAAGGTGGTACAGGAATAGTCATTGAAAAAGGGTAAATAAATTTGAATGTGAGTTTAAAAATGATAACAAATCCTTATCGAATTGATATCCATCATCATATTCTCCCTCCTGAGTATCTTTCATCATTAGCTAAGATTGGTATTACTACTGTTACTAATGTACCTTTTCCTAAATGGAATCCAGAATATAGTCTTGAGTTTATGGATCGACAAGGCATTGCAACAGCAATAACCTCAATATCTTCTCCAGGAATTTATTTTGGAGATCCCATATTTACAAGAAAACTCGCACGTCTTTGTAATGAATTTTCTGCTAATTTAATATGTAATCATCCAAAGCGGTTTGGTGGATTTGCCATATTACCACTTCCTGATATTGAGGCATCACTGCTTGAATTAGAGTACGCATTAGATATATTAAAATTAAATGGTGTAGGAATGCTCACAAATTTTAATGGTAAATATATCGGCGATCCTGAATTTGAAAAGCTTTTTTCAGAACTTAATCAGCGAAATACAATAGTTTTCGTTCATCCAGATATGCCTCCTGAGGAAAAGCTACCTAATCTTAATTTTCCTTCCGCAATTTTAGAATTTGTTTTTGATACAACACGAGCAATAGCAAATCTCATGCATCATGGCATTTTTAAAAGGTATCCTAATATTAAATTTATTTTCGCTCATGCTGGAGGGACAGCACCCTATATTGCATGGAGGATTACCTTTGGAAATAAAAAAATGATAAAGCAATTCAAAAATCTCTATTATGGTACAGCACTATCTGTTACAAGGAATGTTTTTCAATTTTTAATGAAATTAGTGGATCATTCCCATATCCTCTTTGGGAGTGATTTTCCATTTGTTCATGAAATTGTTATAAAAGAAATGATTCGAGAATTTGTGAACTTCAGTGAGGTTCATAAACAAAAATGCTTAGATATTGAACAGAAAAATGCATTATCACTTTTTCCACAATTTAAATCTATTATATAGATAATTCTTAAATATTCAAAAAAAAAATTAATTCTTTATTTTAATTAATTTATTACATATTTTCAAAAGTAACGATTTGGGGCAATAAAAGCTTCATAACATTACACCGGAAGAATTAGGATTAAGATATCTCTATTAGATTAATACGATATATTTCGCCTGCCCTGCTGAGCCTAAAACTTCTACATTTCTTTGTTTTATCATATCAATAAACTCTTGACGAGCTAAACCTAAATATTTTCTAGGACCAATTTGATCTGGGTGTTCTGCTAAATATTTTCTTATCATTGCCGTAAAAACCATTCTACTATCAGTAGCAATGTTAATTTTACACACGCCGATTTGAATTGCTTTTTTTAATTGAGCTTCAGGGATTCCAAATGCTTTTTTTAAAGTTCCTCCATATTCATTAATTATATTAGCATATTTTTGAGGTATAGAAGAAGATCCATGTAGAACGATTGGAAACTTCCCTAACCGTTTCCTAACTTCTTGGAGTATATCAAAACGTAATTCTGGAATATTTTCTTCTATTTCTACTTTAAATTTATAGGCTCCATGAGAAGTGCCTATTGCAATTGCTAATGAATCACAACCAGTCCTGTTTACAAAATCTTCTACTTGATCGGGGTCAGTATAAAAATGATCAGTTGCTTCTACATGTTCTTCAATACCTGCGATAACACCTAGTTCAGCTTCTACACTAACATCTCTTTCATGAGCGTATTGAACAATTCTTTTTGTAATATTAACATTTTCATCATATTTTAATTGACTGCCATCAAACATAACACTTGAAAATCCTCTTTCTATGCAATTTTTCGCTAATTCAAATGAATTTCCGTGGTCTAAATGTAAAGCTATTGGGATATCATAACCCAAGCTTTTTGCCATTTCTACAGCTCCTTGTCCTAGATATCGAACCATTATTGGATTAGCATATTTTCCGGCAGTTGGACTATTTTGGAGTATAACTGGTGAATTTACCTCCCCACAACCTATAATTATAGCTTGTAATTGCTCTAAATTACTAAAATTATATCCAGGAATCGCAAATCTTCTTTCTAAGGCAATTCTGAACATTTCTTTAGTGTTCGACAATCCTAATTCTTTAAAAGATACCATAAATATCGAACTGAATCTGTTTTATAATCGTCATCATTAAAATTGTAATATTAATAAAGATAACAAAATATATTTAAAGTTATTTTTAAAAAAAAAATTTGAAATTTAATAAGATCAGAGTAAAAAACTACTGTTTCTCTTATCCTGGTATGGTTACATTTAATTTCTTTTTTAATTCTTTATATCGTGTGCGAAGAGTAACTTCTGTAACTTTAATTGATTCTACAATTTGCTGTTGAGTAATTTCTATCTTTTTAAGTTTACATGCTAAATATATCGCACCAGCACATATACCTTTTGGATCTTTACCACTTATAGAAAAATTTGAATTGTATGCTTTTAGAATTTTTCTTGTCAATTGCTCAATTTCTGAGTTTAAACCTAAGTCTGTTATATATTTTGGAATAAGAGAGATTGGATCAGTTGATGGTGGATTTAAATTCATTTCTCTAAGTAATGTTGTATAACTTCTTCTTACATCTTTAGGATTTGCAGATGCTTCTTCTTGAATTTCTTGTAGCGTTCTTGGTAGTTTTTTTCTTCTACAAGCTAGATATAAGCAAGCAGCAACCATAGCATTTATAGATCTTCCTCTTAATAACTTTTTTTTGAAAGCTTCAATATAAAGGCGCATTGCATCTTCTTTTACATAATTAGGTAAATTCAAAATCGTGCTAATTCGCTTTAATTCTGTAGAGGCAATTAATAAATTTCTTTTTTGCCATGTTATGCGTGTATTCCATTTAGCAGCCCTTTTTAAGTCAGGATTACTAATTTTACTTTTATCCATAACGGTACTTAATCCCATATCTGGTAATAATATTGAAATTGGAGCTCCTGTTTGCTCTCTATTAATTTTTTCTTGATTAGTATAGGCTCTCCTTCCATTGTGTGAATAATCTACATTTTTTTCATTAATAACCAATCCACATTGATTACAGACTACATCGCCTGTATTAATCAATGGAATTATTGAACCTCCACATTCAGGACATATATTCAAAATATCATTTTTTTGTGTATTTACACCCATTATAAAATCCTCATTATCATATTTTTTTTAAAAATTATAAAAGATTTGTAGACCAATTATTAATTTCCCCCTATTTTTACATTTTTTATTTTATAACATTTAACCATATTTATTTATAAACCTACAGCTTGCAATTTTTCTAATAAATTCTTCTGATTCTTATTCAAATTATCAGGAACTTTAATTTTAATTTTAATCAATAAATTTCCTCTTTGATTTGAATTAATTTTATAAAAACCTTGATTTTTTAATCTTAATAATGATTGATCATTAGTTCCAGGCGGTACTGTAACATTTAGAGTTTTTTCAACTCCAGATACTTGTATTTTTCCTCCAAGTACCGCAGTGGTAAAAGGAACTTCTTGTTCAATATGAATATCATCCTCTATCCTTTCAAATCTAGGATGTTTTTTAATATGTATAGCAATATAAAGATCACCTGGAAGACCTCCATTTTCTCCAGGCATTCCTTTCCCTTTTAAACGTAATTTTTGATCATCTTTGATACCTCTTGGAATGTTTACATTTAATGTCTTCAATTGACCAGTTGCAGGATCTTTATATTGAACCTTTTTCTTCCCTCCATAGAATGCCTCCATAAAATCTATTTCCATATCATATCTTAAATCATCCCCCTCTCTTGGAAGATTACCATAATTTGGAGATCTTGCTCTCGTACTTCCTCTTCCTCTCCTATTAAAAACATCAAATATATCTCCTAAATCGTTAAAAAAATCGAATCCACCAGTTCTACTCCCAGAACTATTGTGATTACCAAATATTTCACTGAAATCAAACCCTCCAGGTGAACCAGATGTGCTATAATAATAGGTTGTACCATCCGGACTTCGATGAACACTAGAACCTCTTGGAATGCCTCCCCAATTCTGATACGTTGTAGAATCTCCCTCTACAACACCAAATCTATCATACATATCTCTTTTTTTATCATCACTTAAAATACTATATGCTTCATTTATTTCCTTGAATTTTTCACCTGACTTTGGCTCATCAGGATTAACATCAGGATGATATTTACGAGCCATTTTGCGGAAGGCTCTTTTAATATCCTCCTTTGAAGCTCCTTTATTGATTCCTAATACTTTATAATAATCTTTTGCCATATTTTACAACCTTTTCGTATAATATAATAATTTTATAATCGTAAATTTATAAAAAATAAAAAAAAATAAAAAAAAAATCGAATTAGTCATACTCAGTATCAACTACATTATCATCTTGTCCTGTAGCTCTTCTGAATTGCTCTTCTTCAATTTCATCTTGTGTCTTTCCTTGATGGCCATAATTTGTTCCTGATGGTATATCTCCCATTCCTCCAGGTGGTGCACCTTGATAAGCGCCTTGCTGTTGTCCATACATTTTTGATGAGACTTCGTGTAATGAATTTTGAAGAGCTTCCGTAGCCCTCTTAATTCTACTGACATCATCAGACTCCATCGCACTTCTCAAATCAGAGATCTTTTCAAGTATATTTGATTTTAAATCTCCAATTACATTTTCATTTTCTTTCAATAGCTTCTCAGTTTGGTAAATTAATGATTCTCCATGGTTTTTAGCTTCAGTTAATTCTTGAAATTTTCTATCCTCTTCAGCATTTCGTTCAGCTTCTCGAATCTTTTGATTGATCTGATCATCAGACATCTTAGTGGACGCTGTTATTGTTATTGATTGACTTTTTCCGGTTCCTTTGTCTTTTGCTGAAACACTTAGGATTCCATTTTGATCAATATCAAATGATACTTCAATCTGTGGAACTCCCCTTGGAGCTGGTGGAATACCGTTCAAATGAAATCTCCCTAGTGTTATATTATCCGCTGCTCGTGGTCGCTCACCCTGTAATACATGAATTTCTACGGCGGGTTGATTATCTGCTGCGGTTGAAAAAATTTCAGCTTTCTTGGTAGGAATTGTAGTATTTCTTTCAATTAATTTGGTAAAAACTCCACCTAAAGTCTCAACTCCTAATGATAATGGTGTTACATCTAGTAATAATAAATCCTCAACTTCACCAGTTAAAACTCCACCCTGAACTGAAGCACCCATCGCAACACACTCCATTGGATCAATACTACGTTCTGGTGTTTTGCCTAATAAATCCTCGAATTTCTTCTGAACCACCGGCATTCTTGTGGGTCCACCAACTAAAATAATCTTATCGATTTCTCCTCTGGCCATACCTGCATCTTGTAAAGCTTTTAAAATTGAAGTATCAAGCTTCTTTAATACAGGATCAATTAATTGTTCTAATTTAGCTCTTGTGAGTGTCATATTAAGATGTTTAGGACCTCCACTTGTAGCAGTAATATAAGGCAAATTTATATCAGTTTTAATTGAAGTCGATAATTCAATTTTAGCTTTTTCTGCCGCTTCACGAATTCTTTGCATTGCCATAGAATCTCCCTTTAAATCTACGCCCTCGTCTTTTTGAAATTCTGATACAATATAATCAACTAGTATTTTATCCATATCTGTTCCCCCTAATTGAGTATCTCCTGCTGTAGAAATCACTTCAAAAACTTGATTATCCATCTCCATTATTGTAACATCAAAAGTACCACCACCAAGGTCCAATACTGCGATTTTTAGTCTAGCATTTTTCTTATCTAATCCATAAGCTACAGCTGCGGCAGTGGGTTCGTTAATTAAGCGTTTAACATTTAATCCTGCGATCTTACCTGCGTCCTTCGTAGCTTGTCTTTGATTATCGTTAAAGTAAGCGGGTACTGTAATTATAGCATCAGTAACTTCTTCACCTAAATAAGCACTAGCATCTTCCTTGATTTTCCTAAGAATCATTGCAGAAATTTCTTGAGGAGAATATTCTTTCCCATCGATTTTAACTTTATAAGAAGTACCCATTTTCCTTTTAATCGCTGTAATTGTACGATCAGGATTCGAAATCGCTTGTCTTCTCGCTGGTTCCCCTACTAACCTTTGACCATCCTTAGTAAATGCCACCACTGAGGGAAATGCTTTACCGCCTAAGGTCAATCCTTCTGCACTCGGAATAATTGTTGGTTTACCTCCAATTAATACAGCTGCTGCTGAATTTGATGTTCCTAAGTCAATTCCTATTATTTTTCCCATATTTTATCACTCCGTTTTTATTTATATTTTAAATTATTTTGTTTTTTTTATGTTAAATTTTATAATTTTGATTTTTTAGAGATTTTGACCTTCGCAGGTCTTAAAATCTTATCTTTTAAATAATAACCCTTAGAAATTTCTTCTAAGATGGTATTTTCAGGGAGATCATCTCGACCATCCTCAACTATTACTGCTTCATGTTTATATGGATCAAACTTTTCACCTTCTGAATTCATTGCCTTCACGCCTTCTTCAGCAAGTAGTTTTTCAAAGTTTTTCACTATTATTTCAAAACCATTTTTAATGCCATCCATATCTTCAAGCACTTTTAGTAAGTTTAATGCCCTTATTAAATCATCATAATGATCAATTAATTTTTTCAAAATAACCTCCATAACGTACTCTTTATACCTACCATTTTCTCGCTCTGAACGCTTCTTATAATTCTCAAAATCAGCACGTACTCGTAACAGTGAATTCATGAATTTTTCTTTTTCTTCCATTAATTCTTTGAATTTACGTCCATCATCCTTCATATCATCAAGCTCCTTGAGTAATCGATCATTCTGAGTCTTTATTTTCTTGTGCTCTTCTACTAAAGCTTCATATTTCTGTGCCTTTGCTTTAAGCTGCTCAAAATCACTTCTCGAAATTGAAATTTGATTTGACGCTCTACGTGGAGAACCACGTTCGTTAATAAACTTGTCAAAATAATCTTCAAATACCATAGGTCTTACCTCTTCCATTTCTTTTCCAAAAACATTATTCATTTTTTTTTATTTTTTTTAGTTTTAAACCCCAATTTATTATATGTAATTCTTGATTGTCAAGATAAACTTTACATATGTTAATATAACAATATTAATTTGCCTATATAAAGGTTACGTTTTTGAAAAATAAACGAAAATGAGGGGAAAATATAGCGAGATGGCTTACAATGATGTATTTTTTTTTTGGAAAAAAAAATATTAATGATAAATTTTTTTTAATTTTTATTTCTAAAGTGAGAAATTAAAGAATACATGTAATAGATTGAAATAAATAATTCTGGTAACCAGTTTTTAATAAGAATAACAACAAATAAAGCTCCCACTATTGCAGATAAGAAAAATAGAGACTCATGGATGAACTCAAAAGATATTCCTTTAAAATTAAAAAATAATAATAACACAATCCTAAAAAGGTTTAGAATATGAATTCCAATTACTGAAATTGTTAATGTTTTTATTTTTCTCCATATAAAATTCTTTCTACTTGAGAATTCTTTTGAAGAGGGTATAAATAAAATGATTCCAATTAAAATGCTAAAAATATGAGCTGCAATACAATTAGTAGTAATAGCATAAATTCCCTCAAAAGGGTGGTTAGGGATTATAATAGTAGGGAAGGTGTTATGATCCGGATAAAAAATTACTGCTGAATTCATATTGAAAATTGAATTTAAAAAAAAAGAAATCTGAAGAGATATAAGTTCATATATCCAATAATTAATCTTAAGTCTTAAAAAAAAATAGAAAAAAATAGAGAATATAGGAGCACCAACAAGAAAATAAATCAACTGGAGATTGGAAAACTGGTATGTCTTTCCATTCAAATGAAGTGTTAGTCTACTATGGGAAAACTGTTCATTTTGGTTTTCTTTCATTTTGCAATTGTGTCTAATTTTTTCAATTCAATTTGAATTATTTCTTTTTTGTATTTAAATGATATTTATACACTATAAGTATTGAAAGTGCTATGAATAACCCAATAAATAAGAATGGTTCAAACCCAGGTATTTCAATATTTTCGAATAGCTGTGAAAAAAAGTTATTAATTGCATTGGATATTGCAGTTCCTATTGCTTGAGCTATTGCTCCGACTATTGGTGCTAAAGCAGCGAAAATCCAGACAGGAATTAATATTAATAATATTACTATTGCAATCATGATAGCGCCACATGTCCCCACTGCTTCTACAGCATCACTACCACCAAGTGCGATTGCCCCCCAAAATATACCAACAATTAACATTGACAATAAAAAGCATCCAAAAAAGACCGCAAAATAACTAGAAGGGGGTAAACCAAATCCCATCATAATTAAAAGGGATATTACAAAATTAACCAAAGCAACAATGCCAAAGTATATTAATATTTTATAGGGAAATTTATATTTCTTCATTTTAGGAGGTTTGGTGGAAGTTATGTCACTTATTTTTTCAGCATCCCCCGAAGATTCCACAGCTGCTACTTCAAGAGAAGCACCACAATCAATACAATATTTACTATCTTTTTTATTTAGTTTTCCACACATGCTACATATTATTTCATCTTCAAACATAAATTATCACATTAATTTATTCTTTTCAATTATTTGATTAGAATTTCAAATTTACTCTAAGGTTGGATTAAATAATCTTTATTAATCAAAATAAATATAAAAACATTTATGACAGAATCCACCTTTATTGGCATGAGATGAATTGATGTATAAAAGATATGGATACCTTTATTTAGTAAGATTTGCTTTTTTAAAGCTTATAATATCATTGATACTGTTTTTAATTAATCTAATCCTAATCCTTTGGATTAATAATACAATAGTTTTTAATGACATAATCTATAGGGGATTATTTATATTTTTATCAAGTTTTGAAGGATTAAGAATCTTGATAATGTTTATGTGCGGAATTCTTACATTAGGCATTGAGAAAATTGATATAAAACTTAAAGTTGCTATAATTACACCATTACTTTTTGGAATTGGTTTTAATATTTTCTTTTTAATCCGGCTTTTTGGTTTTGCTTGTTTTACTCCAGTATACAGTTTTGCATGTATGATATTTATAATTGCATCATTTGTATTGATTATCATTCAAGAACATGATAATAATAACAAATAATCAAAAAAATAGTGCTAATTCTAAAAGAACTAGCCAAATCAGCACCCAAAAAACGAAAACAGATATAAAAATTAAATTACTAATTTTGGGTCTCGCTTCTTCATTTTTGATATTTACAATAATGATTACGATAAGAACACTTATAAACATCAAGTGAGCAGGTTGAATTAGACGCCAAATCAATAAAAAAAAGTCTAGAATGGGAAATCCACTTGTTGTATCTACACTACGAAGCCAATTAGAGACCATTGATAAAAAATATTCTGGAAAAACAAGATAGGGAATGCAGATTAAGATTAATGGTAAAAAAAAATAAATCAAATCTCTTAATCTTATTTTCTTAATTATAATTAAAATGAACGGAATAGTAATCAGGATTATTTTAAAAGTAGCAAGAGAAAAAAAAATTCCAGCGAGTAGTTTCCTACCTTTATTTAATTGAATATATGATGCATATAAAAATAATTGAATTAACCAATTTGTATTATTTAAATACATGTCAGCTAAATATCCAATACCGGAAAATAGAAAGAAAAATAGTAGTTCTCTTCTATTTTCAATTATCTTGCTGAACTTAAAAGCAATAAATATAGTAAAAATAAATCTTAAGAGATCCCAAATATAAAGAGAAATTTCTAGAGGAACAAGAGAAAAGGGGTAAAATATAAAATACCAAAAGTATAGATATATTGCAGATCCATTTAAGAGAGGATTATAATCATAATAGTGAATAATATCATTACGCATTAAATTGTAATTAGTTATAAAGTTTAAATCTCGATTTTGCATTAAAATTTCAATAATAAGCAATCCTGATGAATCTTCTTGGAAGAAATTAAAGATAATCCTAAGAGCGATTAAAACTGCTGTTATTATAATGATGATTAAAACATATATCAGAATATAAGACTCTCTCTTTTCTCTAAGAAAAGCCTTTTCATTTGATTTCATGTTAAAAGTTCAAATCTTTTGGAATTAATATTTAACCTTTATTTATTCAAGTATTTTTCGATTTTTTTTATTATAATAATGCTTAACTTCTCTTCGTAAAATATAATAAACCAAAACTGATATAAAAAAGTGAATACAGATAGGGATTAAATAAAAAGAATCAATTAGTATTAAGATACATAATCTCAATATAGCGATAAAACTCAGAAGAATTGATATGATAATCAAAAATCCTACTGATATTTTCGAGATAGAATTAATTTCTTTTTTTAGAGCATTATATCTATCGAGTGAATAAGTAAAAATTAAAATAGCTACACTCAAGAATAAAAAAGGCAAGACTACTTGACTATCTGCGAGACTAATAAATAAAATAAAAATCCAGTAAATCATATAACTTATTGAAATGGTAAATATTGGATAATAAACTTCTTTTTTTCTCTGAATTATTTTTATTGTCAACTTTTTAGATTCCATCATAATATTATTTGAATTGGCTTTAAAAATAAATTTTATTCATTTGATAAGACTTTAAAAGTAAAAGATTTCAATTTT
>JBHLPN010000183.1:0-6501 GCA_048939445.1 Promethearchaeota archaeon
AATAATATGGATTTCATCAATTATAATAGTAGAAATATCAAAAATCCATTCCTTATCGTAGAAATTGCGTAAAATACTGTCGCACTTCTCATATGTGGTAATAAGAAGGTCTGCTTTTTCTAATTTAGAATCATCTACATCATAATCACCTATAGAAAGCTCGATTCTTATTCCAAACCGACTATAACTTTTCTTAAAATGAGTATATTTTTCTGTGGCAAGAGCTTTATAAGGTACTAAATACACGGATTTACCAAAGTTTTGAAAAACATTGTTTACGGCACAAACTTCACCTATTAAAGTTTTACCGCTTCCAGAAGGAGCGCATACTAAAAATGATTTTCTAAAAAATAATCCTTTTTTAATTGCTTCTTTTTGAATTTCACGTAATGTAAAAATTTTATCCTCAAAAAGCACTCTTAGAATACGTTTATCAGTAATGTATTTAAAGATCTCTTTTTGAGTATTGTTTTCTAACTCTTTTTTATTTAATTTATCAGTAAAATCTGTAAGTGTTATTAAAGTTCACCTAAAATAATTTTAATATGGATTTGTCCACTTTTTCATTAGTTCTCTAAAAGTCTGTGAATCTCTTGAAATCTCAATACTTTTAACTACTCCTAAATTCCTTACTTTTAACTCAGAATTGAGATAACAGATTAAAGCATGAAGTGGATCCCCATGTAAATGAATGTGTGGAAAATAGATATCTCTATTTAATTTATTTGAAATATGAAACTCTATTCCAAGATTAATCTTTTTATTACACATCGGACATATTACTTTTTGAGCTTTTCGTTTGACTTCTTTAATATCCCTAATTTTTCCAAAAACTATAACGATTGTTTATCACTTACTATTAGTTATTCACTTAAACATTGAATTAAATGATTTTATTTAAAGGAAAAAAGGGTAATAACTTAAACATAAAAAATCGTCATGTTTGTAATTTTTTCTTTAAATATAATTAATTTATTTGTTTATGATACGCATGACGGATACTCAACAAGGTCTGATGCAAAAAAAATCTGATTTGGAATTCTATTATAAAATGGCACAAGAAGCCTTTCAAGAAAATGATGTAGATCAAGCACTAAAAATTTCGAAAAGCGGTCTTGAACAAGCTAAATTACAAAATGACGGAGATTGGGTTAATAAATTTGACTCCTTTAATACAAATATCTCCCATCTTCAGACTTTAACACCAAGTATAAAAAAGGAGACTCTTACTTTAGTAAAAGGTATTGGTCCAAATATTGCTGAAAAACTGAGTAGGCATGGAGTCAGTTCAATTTTAGAATTAGCGCACACATCTCCAATACATTTAGCTAAAATTGATGGTATTGGATTGACTAAAGCGCAAAAACTTATCGATAGCGCAAAAGAACATCAACAAAAAAAAAAACTAAATAATTTTTCAAATGTAAAAGAGTCTACAAATGAATTAACTAAAGATCTGAAGCATGGTCCAAAAGAAGATACTACTAGAGCAAATAGTAGTAAATGGTTTGATGATAAATTTAAAATGCGGTATCCGCCAGAAGAGAATTTCGCTGAAGATGAAACTTCTATTAATAATTTAGGAAATCCTTTCAATGAAGTAGAAAGTTTTGAGTATGAAGAACTTAAAGAAGATGATGAGTTTGTAATAAATAATGATTTTGAAGTTGCCTTTGAGCCCAAAGAGCAATTGATAATAGAAAAACCTGAAATGAATATAAATATTCCTCCTAATAACTCCTTAGTAATATCTCCTGAACTAGTGAGACAATCTAAATTGAATGAACAAGATAAAAATTATAAAGAAATTCTCACACTTTCTCAAATAGAAGGATTATTATTAAAAATAACCAAGGAACTTGAACTTTCTAAATTTTATATTATTAAAGAATCACCGGAGTTAAGAACCATATTTGAAGGAATTGATCTTCTAGCAATTAAATCTGTACGTGCTAAAGAATTTCTAGAACTGCTATTTATCATTCCTATAAAAATATCTAGTCTTAAAGGTTCTTTCATTGTCTCAAGTGATAATATTAAGTATTGTTCCTTAGAAAATACCTCTGAAAAAAATTTCCATCTTGATAGATTACCCAAATCCGATTTAAAAGCGCTTTCTCAAGTGGGACATATAATTTATTCAGATATTAGAAATTGGGGTAATTTATTTAATTATTTTTCTAAATACTTGAAAATAAATATTATGCTTGAAAGAACTATTACGCATAAAAGTCTCTATTTTCGCTCCGGACCTCTTCAATATAAAATCTTAATTGAGCCAGTGTTAATTTGTCAGAATACTGTAGGATTTACAGAAAAAATTATTCCGTTTGCGTATCAAAAACAAACAAATATTCATATAATTGAACTCTCTCAATTTTCAGATCTTTTACAATACCTTGATCAGAAATACTTCCTTATAGAAACTCATAGTGAACAGAAGAATGCTATGACACTAAACTGTGAAGCATCAAATAAATTTATGAAAGATCTAAAGAAGTCTTCTGCTCCATTCATGATTTATGGATTTCTTGTATTATTATTCATACTGATTCAGGGATATTCTGCCCTTCCCTTATTAATTAATTTGGGATATGGTATGATTTCATTTTATTTTGTAGTAGTAGGATACATTTATTTAAAACTCTATAAACAAAAAATTGAACTTAATCGGGAATTTTCCACACCCTATTATCTAAGGAAATTGAATTTAAATGAATCTAATCTCATATTAATCAATGAGGAATTAAACTCAAAATTTATGGAACAATTTATCTTTGAATGTGTAGGAAATAATGCTGAATTTAATATTGTGAATAAAATTGAGCAGGATAATGCTGAAAATTTTTTTTCACAAAAATTATGTAAGAAAAGATTTGAAGATTCACATTTGTTTGAATCAGAACCAGCACCCCATTCAAGTAATTCTACTAAATCTAAGGATTCGGCACTCAAACATAAATTAGTTGATAAGTATAGCTCATTTTTGGAGGATTAAAAAATGAAAATAAGAACAGTCAATAGTTTTCGAATATTATACTTAATTGGTTTAGTATTACTTTTTCTTTCATTGTTTTTAGACTGGTATACTTTTCAAATGTACGATTTTAGCAATGATCTTGTAGTATCCTGGAGCTATTACCTTTTTAGTGGATGGCAAACTCCGTTTAACACGAGTTTTACATTAAATGAGGTAATGATGCCTAAAAACGCTTCAATCCCATATATAATAAATATTTTAACGATAATAACAATAATTCTTTCTGGATATGTAGTACTTTTTAAAAATATTGATCAGGCAACGAGAATTAAATCTTACAATAAATATACATATGTAAATGGATTTTTATTATTATTGGTGATGTATTATGTTATTATCTGCCCTCTCATGTATTTTATTCCAGATAAACTATATTTTCCTTTATTGAATATTAGAGATTATGATTTAGGGTATATATATTTGTATGCGATTGGTCTAGGATATATCTTACAATTGTTTGCATTTTCTTTAATGTTTCCATATCCTATCTTTTATTTCAAAACTATTAACACCTTTATACAGGAAGAAAAAACTCCAGAGAAATTACTTGCCAAGACAATTAGAGAATCTGAAGACCCACTCGATATAGATAAATATATTGCTGAAGAAGAATTGAAACTAGAGTTTATTTCTCAGGCGCCTGAAGGGGATATAGATAACATAATAACAGCATTCATAGAGGAGAAAACATGAATTTTCAAATAATCGATACCAAATTGAAAAATCTAATTCAAGTTTGTAAAGAATCTGAGAACTTTAAAAAGTTGGCCGTTGTTAGTTTTATTTTAACTAGTAATATTGTTAATGAAATTGGGATTAAACTTGGAATAAGACCTCGTAATAGATCTTCAAGAGAAAAAATCTTTGAATATATGGAAGTAATAAATGAAGTGTTTGAAGATAATTTGAAAATTCCAATCTTTCAAATGGAGCAAATTAAAGAGATAAGAACATGTGAAATTCTTTTCTTGAAAAATAAGGGTGACATCCCATATGATTATATTAAGAATATGTTTAAAATTTACTATGATTTAAGAAAATTAGAAGTCCCAAATCTCCATCAAAACATACAAGGAGACAAATTTTTAGAAACAACACAGATGGGTTTCTTCTCGTTCTTATCTCCTAAAAGTAAGCAAGGAAAAAAAAGTACTAATACATTAAAGCCATTAATTTTACAAAAAATCAAAGAAAAAGAACATAGACTCCAAAGAAATCTTCAAATTAATCTAGATAGTCAGAAATTTGAAACCGCAATATATCTAAACTCAATTAAGAACTCACTTATCCACGATAGAAAGGGTAAAATCACAATCCAAGGTGCTTTAAAGGATAATATTAGATATAAAAACTTCATTGAAAATATATTTGGTTACTTCATAATAGGCATAATCATCCTGCTTGGATCACTTGGGATTATATTATTAATTGAATTAAGTATATTTCCTACTTATTCAAGCGGGTTAAGTTATTGGTCTCTGTTTTTCTTTGGAGGTTCTGTTCTCCTAATAATATTTTACATAAAACAATACAGAAAGGAGAGGAGGTAATATTACAAAAGGTTATTCTCATGAGTATATTTCTAGCGCGAGTAATTTTAAAAACAATAAAAAGAAAAAAAAGTTTACTGTATTAGAAGAAACAGAAGAGAATAAAAAATATTTAAAAATTTGGAACATCAATCCATCATTCAAAGACATTAATAACAGATTATCCGTGGCAAAGACAATTTTCTTAATTTTTTTTTTTCTTTTTGTTATTATTTCGATGTACATACTGACTCAGAATTTAATTATCTCAATTACTATAGGGCTTTTATGTTCTATAATTTTTATTACGATATTTCATAGCGAGGTTTATAGATTAAGATATAGTCTCTCTTTGGCATTTAGAAGAAGAGTCTCATTTAATCCCTTTGAGGATATCGTTTTTTGGTACAATAAAAATGATATCGCCACTTTATATCTTTCTAATCGTAAAGATCTAAACCACGTCGCTATTCGGATATTTCAGATAGATGTTATCCCTGAGAATGTACATTCAGCAGTTCATCAATTTGTAAAAGCCTTAAGCTCAAAAAATTCACGTATATCTTATTCATATCAAATAATTCAAAAACCAATCATCCCTATATTTCAAAAAAATTCCTCCAGAGAGATTGTTCTTAAATCTATGCAGTCAAGGGTTACTAGCATTTACTTCACATTATTTTATCATACAAAGGGAATTCTTAGCACTAATAAAATTGACCGAATGCAATATTTCATAATAAAATATTCGAATACACTAAAAAGCAACTTTGTAAGTTGGTTTCATCACTTTCAAGCATCTTTACTTTCTGGCACCACGTTGATTAATGCAGTACGAAGTATTTTTATACAAAATGATTCAAACAATTTCCATAGTGAAAACAAAAAAAAAATATTGAAAAGATACAACTCTTATACTCTTAATAAACTCTTATTATGTGTTGTTTTGATACTTTACGTTGATTATATTTTATTTTTCATGAATCTTCTTATCATCTTTATTATAGTCATTAATTTGAGTTTTATTATTTCATTGGTATTGATATGGTGGAGATCATTATTATTTCAATTTACAAAAAGCAGGTTATTGAAGGAAGATGACATTTTAGTTGAGAATCCCTTCAATAAAGTTCTATTTTATCGTATTAAAGAGTTTCCTTATAGCTTATTTCTTCATATAGATAATAGACTCCTAATTGGACTGAAAATGGTGAATCTCAAATATGTATACCAAACCCCTTTCTGCTTACTTGGCAGATTTATAGAAAGCTTAAACAATCACAAAATATCCTTTAGTTATACGCTGAAGAATCAACCACTTAGTTATTATGATTTCTATAAACATGGGTTAAAGAATCTAAATGAGATAAATAGAAATTTGATGCTTTGGAAAAAAGATACTAAAATCAAAGATGGGATTGATGCCGAACGGTGGTTAGGATATCGTTATGGGATGTGGTACAGTATGTTGACCATGTCAATTAATGTTTATAGATTTGCTGATTCAATTGAAGATACTCATTTTTCTGAATTAGAAAATGAGTTGATTACCCAAATGGATACTATGAGGGGAGCATTTAATATTAATTTTCAAAGTTATGAGGTTGAGGATTTAAAGACAAGTAATTTAATCTCAGGATTTATATTTTCTATGGTAAAAAATAACTTAATTCAATTAAATGGGACTCACCTTAATTATGTTATGCTACAAGGAGCTAATATGTATCCGCTTTCAAATATTGCTGATATCCTTAAAAAGGGTACTCCTACCAAAATTGCTGCGGAATTTAACACGCCGCTTTATTTAGAAAATTACATCACTGTTGGCCATACCATTAATACTGAAGTGTTAGAGCCTGAAGTTCCTGTTGGATTCACACTAGAGCAATTGAAGAATCTACTAATTGTAAATGGTACATCCGAAAAGAGAGA
>JBHLPN010000184.1:0-6413 GCA_048939445.1 Promethearchaeota archaeon
ATCATTAATAATTTCTTGATATTTAATACTTATTTTACAAATTTGAATAAGTAATTGGACTTACATTAGAACCATTATTATCTATTTTAAATTAAACTCTTGAAAATATTATAAATATTAGATACTTAAGAGATACTTAACATTCAATCTGATAAAATAAGAATCTCTAAAAACCCTCTTTAGCATATATTTTTATAAAGTGTTATCTTCTTTTTTGATTACAAAAGGATTTTTTTAAACTTTTGTCAAAGAAATCTATAAAAAAATTAAAAGAGGGAGTCCTTAAATGAAAAATGTATATATTAAACCAGAAAATTGCATTGGATGTAAGCACTGTGAAGTAGCGTGTGCTATAGAACACTCAGAAACAAAAAATCTATATTCTGCTATTTTTGAAGAACCACTACCTAGTTCAAAAATCCATGTAATGCCTACTTTTGGAGTAATGACTTATCCTGGTAAATGCATGCACTGCGATCCAACACCTTGTATAAATGTCTGTCCTTCTGGGGCAATTACCAAAGACCAAGCTATGGATACAATTCTGATAAATGAAGAAAAATGCATTGAATGTGGTATGTGTGCAATTGCTTGTCCCTTTAATGCTGTATCCTTTAATTTTTCATGGCGTGTCTCTATAGAGAGAGAAATTGCTAATAAATGTGATAATTGTTATGAACGTATCACCAATGATTTGATTCCTGCATGTGTTGAATCATGTAAAACTGGAGCCCTTTCCTATGGAGATATTAATGAAATTATAAAAAAAGAAAGAAGAGCTGTTGGAAAAACAGCGGCACAATTTGCTGCAGCGGTACCAATTGAAGAAAAGATCCCTGAATTATTAAAAGTATGGCGTGATATGGCTCTCTCTATGTCACAATTAGGTGAGAAAAAATGATAAAAAAAGAAATTTTAGAAAGGACAATAGATACAACTGCTCACCCAATACTAGAAAAAGCTGCTGAAGAACATATTGAAACAGCGTGGGATAGATTAGAGGCTCAAGAACCACAATGTGGATATGGATTACTAGGAATATGTTGCAGAAATTGTGCAATGGGCCCCTGTAGAATTGATCCTTTTGGTGATGAGCCAACCCGAGGAGTATGTGGTGCTGATTCAGATATCATTGTTGCTAGAAATTTGGCAAGAATGATTGCTGCTGGTGCTGCTGCTCATTCTGACCATGGGAGAGATATTGTTGAAGTACTTCATTTAACTGCTGAAGGTAAAACTTTAGGATATAAAATTACTGATGAAGAAAAATTGAAAAGAATAGCTCAAGAATATGATATTTTCACAGATACTAGACCAAAGGAAGAAATTGCTAAAGAATTAGCTGAAAAAGCAATGGAAGAATTTGGGATGATTAAAAATACTATTCAATTTGCAGAAAGAGTACCAGATAAAAGAAAAGATTTATGGAAAAATCTTGGTATTTGGCCTAGAAGTATTGATAGAGAGATAGTCGAAATCATGCATCGTACACATATAGGTGTAGGTGCTGACTATGTAAATATATTATTACATGGTCTTAGAGCGTCGCTTAGTGATGGTTGGGGGGGTTCCATGTTAGCTACAGAATTTAGTGATATATTATTTGGGACACCAGAACCGAAAGAAACTTCAGTAAATTTAGCTGTTTTAAAGGAAGATATGGTTAATATAATTGTACATGGGCATAATCCTGTTTTATCTGAAATGGTTGTGGATGCATCTAGAGATCAGGAAATGATTGACTTAGCAAAACAAAAAGGAGCTAATGGTATTAATATAGGTGGAATTTGTTGTACATCTAATGAACTACTAATGAGAAAAGGAATTCCTGTTGCAGGTAATTTCTTAGTACAAGAACTTGCCCTTATTACTGGTGCTGTTGAAGCCATGGTTGTTGATTATCAATGTCTTATGCCTTCATTGCCATCTATTGCTAGTTGTTATCATACTAAATTGATAACAACTTCTCCTAAAGCAAAAATGCAAGGAGCTATGCATATGGAGTTTGAACCAGAGCGTGCATATGAAATTGGTAAGGATATAATTAGGGAAGCTATTGAAAATTATGAAAACAGAAATTCTAACAAGGTTAACATTCCAAAGAATCCTGTCAAATTAATGGCTGGATTTTCTACTGAAGCTATAATAAATGCTCTTGGTGGGACTGCTCAACCTCTCATTGATGCCATTACAGCGGGTAAAATAAGAGGAATAGCCGCTGTTGTTGGATGCAATAATCCAAAGATTAAACATGACTATAATCATGTTACCCTCACGAAAAAACTAATTGAAAACGATATTCTAGTCGTTGAGACAGGTTGTTCTGCTATAGCATGCGGGAAAGCAGGATTATTGGTACCAGAAGCAGCAGATCAAGCTGGTGAAGGATTAAAACAAATTGCGAAAGCTCTTGGTATTCCTCCCGTTTTGCATATGGGATCTTGTGTGGATATAAGCAGAATTATGAATGTTGCTGCAGCTATTGCAAAAGCTCTAAACGTCGATATCAGTGATTTACCTGTAGCTGGCGCAGCACCCGAATGGATGTCAGAAAAAGCAGTTAGCATAGGTGCATATGTTGTTGCTTCTGGTATATTTACTGTTCTTGGTTCTATACCTCCAGTTCTAGGAAGTAAAAATGTTACGTCGCTTCTTACGCAAGGACTAGGTGATGTAATTGGCGCTACTTTTGCTGTTGAACCCGATCCTGAGAAAGAAGCTGAATTAATAATTAACCATATTGAAGAGAAGCGAAAAGCACTCGGATTGACACAACCTCCAATTGCACCTCAAATGTAATATTATAGATAAGATAGGTGGGAAAAAAATGAGATATGTAATTATTGGTACTGGGGGAGCAGGTGTAAGTGCAGTAGAAGCCATAAGAAAGTATGATCAAGAGTCAGAAATCATAATGATTTCAAAAGAAGATGTTCCACCATATTCTGCTTGTCTTCTCTGCCAATACATCTTGAAAGAGGAAGAAAGAGATACAATCTTCTGGAAGGGGAAAAATTTTTTCAATATAATGAACATTAATCCAATTTTAGGCAAAGAAGTAAAAAGTATTCAGCCTGAAAGCAAAAATGTTTTAATAGATTCAGAATCGATTGATTACGATAAACTTCTCATTGCAGCAGGTGGTCGTGTTGATGTACCCGCCATAAAGGGTCTTGACAAGAATGGTGTTTTTACATTCAAAACATTGAATGATACTGATAATATTTACAATTGGCTAAATACACAAAAAGTTGAAAAAGCTGTTGTACTTGGTGGAGGATTTATAGGTCTTGACGCTGCTGAGGGATTGAAGAAAAAAAATATTGATGTTTCTATTATAGAGGCCTTAGATAGAGTTTTACCTCGTATGCTTGATAAAGAAATGGGTGATATAGCAAAAGAGATTCTTGAAAAAAATGAGATCAACCTTTTCCTAGAAAATAATATTTCTAAGATTGATGGTAAAAAAAGAGTAGATAGTGTTAAACTTGCTGATGGAACTGTTCTAGATGCGGATATTTTAATTATTGCCACGGGTATTAATCCAAATTTAGATTTTTTACAAGACAGTGGAATTAAAACAAATTCAGGAATTATCATAAATGAATATCTTGAAACTAATATCCCCAATATATATGCTGCAGGAGATATTGCTGAATCTATTAATATTTTAACAGGGAATCGAGAATCCATTTTACTTTGGTCCAATGCATTAACTCAAGGAACAGTGGCAGGTTATAATATGGTTGGAAAAAAAACCAAATATGAGGGTTCCGCTGTACAAACCCTTATTAAGGTATTTGGGACACCAATTATTTCAGATGGAGTATATGAAGGAGAAGAAATGAAATTTATTGAGGATAACATTTATAAGAAGATATTCTTCAAAAACTCAAATATAGTAGGATATATACTTATTAATACATTGCAGAATGCTGGTGTATATCATTCATTAATGATAAGTAAACGCGATATTTCTGAATACAAGAATTTCATAATAAAAGATAAATTCAATGTAGGTATGATTGAAACTAAAGCAGCTCTACTACAAGAGATATTTTAATTTGTCTGAATGATTGAATAATAAAAATATCAAATTTAATATTCTTTTTTTTTTTAATTATCGTTTGATTTCTATTTATAAAATTCAAACTTTCTAACTATATTTTATATTGTTCCCATAAACCATTCAAACACAGCTGGGATATTTTCAATGATTCGAAATTTTATATCATTATGCAACACAACAATGAATATCTCTTGATGTTGCCTTATATATTGATAATATTCATTGTCTTTGATTTCTTTCAAATTATTTTTATCTTCAAGATCAATGTGGAATATTATATAATCTGCCATGTCAGCGTTTTCTAAACCCCACGCATATTCAATTTCCTCTTGAATAAGAGAAGTAAATTCTTCCAAAGAAGGTTCCATTGAGATCCATCCATCGAGCCAACTCTCCTCGTCTTTATACAAAACAAAAAAATTGGCCGTTACTTCAGGAGGTTCATAATTTTTCATTATTTTTTCAAAATCAGGCATTATTGAAAAATATGTTTTCTGTATTAATCTCAATTACAATATAATTATATTTTAATTCATTTGAATTTTATAGTTTTATATATAAAATCTTAGGAATTTCTAAATTGGAGTGGAACAATTAAAAATGGTTCGATTATTAACTAAGGAAAATGTAGCTAAGTTATTAACGATGCCAGATGTGTTAAAATACGTCGAAGAAGCTTATAAACAATTAACTCTTGGGAATGCAATTGTCCCTCAAAGAATAGCGATTACGGATCCAGCCCCTGGGTTAACACTAATAATGCCTGGTATAATTGGAGGTGAGATGAATGCTCTTGCCACCAAAATTGTATCCGTCTATAAACAGAATCCTGAAAAGTACAATATGCCCACAGTTTTAGCAAAAATTATGGTCCAAGATATTAATACCGGTGATATTGTTGGTATTATGGACGGAAGCCTTATTACGGCTATGAGAACTGGTGCTGCTACAGGTGTATCAGTTAAATATCTTGCAAGAGAAAATAGTACCACCTTGGGGATTTTTAGTGCAGGAGTTCAAGCCAGAAAACAAGTTTCTGCTGTATATTGGGGATTAAACGAAAAATTATTAAAATGCAAAGTTTACGATTTGAAGAAAGATGTTGCTAAAGATTTCAAAAAAGAAATTGAAAAGGAATTAGGAATAGATGTCGAAATTGCTGAATCTGGAGATGATCTTCTTTCTAATATAGATATTATAGTTGCTGCAACTACTAGTACTACACCTCTTTTTTCAGGAGATAAGGTGGCTGAAGGAACACATATCTCTTCTATTGGAGCTCATGCACCAGATGCTCGGGAATTAGATTCTACAATAATTAAAAGAGCTTCTCTACTCACAGCTGGATTAAAAGAAGCTTGCTTAGCGGAAGCAGGAGATTACATAATTCCCATTGATGAAGGTATAATAACTGAAGATAAAATTATTTCTATTGGTGAAATTATTACAGGAAGTAAATCAGGACGTACTGCTGATTCAGAAATTACAGTATTCAAATCTGTTGGAATAAGTGCTCAAGATGTAGCTGTTGGAAAACTTGTATATGATAGAGCATTAAAAGAAGGGATTGGAAAAGAGATAGATTTTTAAAAATTATTCTTTTTAACCTAAAAGAAAATAATAGATTCTAGATTAAGCAGTCCAAACGTTTCTTCTATTAATTCGCCCAATCGAGATACAAACCGACTAGCAGGAGCTCCATCGACAACATCATGATTAAATAAAATTGTCATTGCTAAATATTCCCGAATTTCAATTTTATCCCCAACAACTCCTGGCTTTCTTGTAATTCCTCCTACACCAAAAGCTAATGGATGAGCAGTGGTAGGAATTGGCCATCCATGAAGTTTACTAAACATTCCTACAGAGGTGACCATAATCGTTCCCATAATCTGCTTAACTTTAATTGGATCTTTAAATTTCCTCTTTAATATATATTTTCTAATAGATTTAGGCAAGGAAATGTAAGTTTTTATATCACTTTTCATGCTATGGTTTCCTAATACTGTTGCTTCACTTACTTCTTCAGATTGTGCTTTTCTGATCTCTTCATTGATTTGCTTAACAGTCTTTTTATTCGTTTTTCTAATAACCAATGGTATTGGAGATTTCACTCCCTCGACTGTTTTCTCAACTGCTATTGAAATATCAACGTCCTCAAATGTGATTATTTTCTTTTTTCCCATCATCATAGAATGAACTTCCTTAAATTCACTAGCAGCTTGACTAATACATTTTAGAAGCCAAGCAGTAAATGAAATTTTAACACCAGTATTTTTCTCATGCTCTCGTATTTTGTTTCTACCCTCGGTTACATCAAATTCAATCAATCCTTTTACATAAT
>JBHLPN010000022.1:0-20552 GCA_048939445.1 Promethearchaeota archaeon
TGGCATCTAAAAATCAGTGGGCTGAGAGATGAATATGAAACATGTGTAATGGAAAATAGAGACATTTTTAATTCAAGAAATTTTAAAGAGATAATTTGTTTATGTCCTGCTTGCTATTATCTTTTTAAAAATGAGATGGATGGTTTAAATGCTGAAGTGAAATATATTGCGGATTATATAAAACCTTCAATTAACCAAAAAACAGGTAATGTGGGAGTGCAACGCCTGTGTCAATTAATGAATAGAGGTAGAGAAGGAGTAGATAAGATTATTAATGAAAATCTTAAAAAAAGCGGATATAAAGTGGTTGATGTTACTCATTGGTGTTGTGGTGGTGGATCTGGTTGGATGGGAAGAACTGATGTAATAGAGGAAATAGCTCGTAGGAGAATGTCTGATTTTGACCGAGATGATCTTGATTATGTGACATCATATTGTCCTTCCTGTTGGTGGATTCTACGTCGATTTAGTAAACAATGCAAAATTCACCCAAAAGCTATAGATTTGTTTGAATTATTGTTATAAATTTAAGAAGAGGGTACGATTTCTTATTTAAGCGTAAAATAACTTGTCAGATTCTTATATTTTCAAAAAATTTTAAGAAATTTAATAAATTTGGAATTTTTTTTATATTTGATTAATTTGGAACCTGATAATATTGCTTTTGAACAAGAAACTAAAGAGAAACACAAAAAATTTACTTTAAGAGAATTTGGGGGAGCATTTGGAGATTGGGGCACACTAATTCCATTTATTATCGGATATGTCTCAATAGTAGGATTAAACCCCGCAGGAATATTCCTTACATTAGGAATTACTAACATCATCTTAGGGATAAAATTTAACCTTCCATTGCCTGTACAACCGCAAAAAACGATTGGTACTGTAGCAATATCAAAGAATTGGGAACCTAATATGGTTATATCTACTGGATTTGGCACCGGAGTTATATGGTTTATTCTTGGATTCTCAAAAAAACTTAATAAAATTGTAAGTAAAGTTCCTATAATAGCAGTAAGAGGAATCCAACTTGGTTTAGCGCTGTTATTGGGATGGACAGGAATTATATTATTTAGTGATAACCTATTATTTGGTTTTATCTCAATATTAATAATATTGATATTGATTAAGAATAAACCGATTCCCTCTGCAATTATTCTCACATTTGGGGGAATCTTAATAATGTTTTTTACTAATACAATTAATATTACAGATTTAAAATTTGGATTTCCCCTTTTAGCTTTTCAATTTCCAACCTGGGAAAATTTTTTACTAGGAATGTTATATGCAGGCATTGCACAGTTATTTTTAACTTTAACCAATGTTATGATTGCTACAGTTGTTTTAATCAAAGAGCTCTTTCCAGAGAGAGAAAATATTGATGCCAATACATTAGCGTTCAATATGGGGGCAATGAATCTAATAAATCCTTTTTTAGTAGGGATGCCTTTATGTCATGGATCTGGAGGATTAATGGCACAATACGCTTTTGGGGCAAGAACAGGAGGATCTATGATATTGGAGGGAATAATGGAAATTATTCTAGGATTATTTTTTTCTGAAACATTACTTCTATTGTTTACCGAATTTCCGCTAGCAATTCTAGGTGCTATGCTTATCTATACGGCCTTTCTATTAGGTAAAATTGCTTTTAAAGATTTTAACATTAAATCATTTCCTATAATATTATCCTCTGCATTAATCTGTTATTTTGCAAATATAGCAATTGGCTTTCTAGTTGGCTTAATATTATATTTTATTTTTAGAAAATTTATTGAGGAAAATAAAAGTTCTTTGTAGAAATTTAACTTTTGAATTATTAATAGTAATTTGTTAACTTTTATTCAATAATAAATTAGAACTAATTTTTTTTATAATTTAAATGAAAAATTCTTTTAAGGATAAAAGCAGATATTCATAATAGATCGAACTATTTTGGGTGATTTTATGTTATTTTCAGAAAATGAAATGGATAATATTAAGAGAGAAATGAATAAATTAAAGGGAAAAGTTATACTTAAACTGTTTACCGATTTTAGAACTCAAGAAGATGGATCAAAACAAAGAAGGTGTATGGGTTGTGAAGGAACATTTGAGTTGCTAAAAACCTTAGAAGATCTTTCTAATGGAAAATTAATTATAGAGGAAATATCTACTGAAGAGAATGAAGAGGAAGCTAAAAAATTCAATGTTACTAAGATCCCTGCTATTTTATTTGTTGATCAAGAAGGTAAAGAAATTATCCGATATTTAGCCCACCCAACTGGATCTGAATTTATACCCTTTCTTAATAGTATCCAATATTTTTCAGGAGTAAGACCATATTATGCTGATCAAATCATTACACATCTTAAAAAGATAAAAAAGTCAAATATGAAAATTTTTATAACTCCAACATGTCCCTATTGTCCTGCTACTGTTCCAGTTTTAACTTTATTTGCTTTAGTTTCTAGAGGAAAGATTTCAGCGGAGGTAATTGATGTAAATTTAAATCCAGACCTCGGTATGAAATATCAAGTTCAAGGTGTTCCAATGACAGTTATAAATGAAAAGGAAATTATTCATGGGATGTTTACGCCACAAGATTTGCTAGATAAGCTAGTTGGTTCGGAAGGAAGGGATTTTGGAGGTATGTATGCGTAATTCCTATAAGGTGATATTTAAATATGTCTCAAGATGATAAATATAGAGAAATAATCAAAAGAGAAATGGCTAAATTAAAGAAACCTGTTAAATTAAAAGTGTTTACATCGCAAAAAGTTCAGCCTAATGGATCAAAAGTTAGAGCATGCATGGATTGTGGACAATTTATGGTTTTATTGAGAGTTTATGAAGAGAATTCAAACGGAATGCTAACAATTGAAGAATTATCGATAGACGATAATCCAGAATTCGCAAAAAATTTCGATATTACTCGTGTTCCAACAATAATTTTTATAGATAATAATGGAAGAGAAATAATCAGATATTTAGCAGCCCCAAAAGGAGGAGAGATTCAACCTTTCATCCAAACAATATTTACCTTCGCAGGAGCTCCTAATTATTATGAAGCTACGATAAAACAAAATCTAGATAGGATACCTCCATCAACTATTAAGATAATGATGACAGAGACTTGTCCTTATTGTCCTCAGGTTATAGCAATCAGTAATTCCTTTGCAATTGCATCTGAGGGAAAAGTTAGAACTGTAATAATTGATATCATGGCAAATCCCGACATTGGTCAATACTATGATGCCGCTGGCGTTCCATATACAATTATTAATGATCAGAAGACTTTAGTAGGAATGGTTGGGCCAAATGAAATATTAAGAGCGTTGATTGGAGGTAATATTCGCGTTCAATATTAATCCAATTTTACTTGCTTTATACTTAATTTGTTATTTATAATTATATGAAAGAGGAGATAAAGATACCAGCTTCTTACGTATTTAAAAAAATGATACGTGAAGAGATGAAGAAACTTATTAAACCTGTTAAATTATTGGTTTTTTCAAATAAACAAGGGGCGCCTCAAGATTATGATTATACAATGTCAATTCTAAAAGAGTATGAAGAGTATTCTAATGGAATGTTAACTATTGAAGAACTATTTGTTGGTAAATATCCGGATTTAGAAAAAAAGTATAATATTGAACGAGATATAACCATATTATTCATCGATAATGAGGGAAATGAGTCTATTCGTTATTTAGCTGCTCCACAGGGAAGTGAAATCCAACCTTTTATTCAAACATTGTTAATTTTCGCCGGAGCTCCTAATTATTATGATGCTATAATAAAAAAGAATCTTAATAAAATAGTCCCTTCAACAATTAAAGTAATGGTAACAAATTCATGTGTATATTGCGCTCAAATGGTAAACGTTATCTCTCAATTTGCGCTTGCCTCAGAGGGTAAAATTAGAGCTGTAATAATAGATACAATGGAAAATCCAGATATGGTAGAACAATATGATACAATTTCTGTTCCTTATACAATTATTAACGAAAAAGAACCTTTAATAGGTTTATATAAACCAAATGAATTATTAAGAGCTTTAATTGGAAAGAGTAGTACTATACAATATTAAGGTCTATTTTTTTTAACCGGTTTTTTGAATAAAATAAAATATATCATAAGAAAAGATTTTTGGGAGGAAATTAAAAGGGAACTTCTTTTTAAACACAATTTTAATCTTTTTTGAATTCAGTAATTTAAAAAACTCTTTTTCTGAAGTTATCTTACCTTTCCAGTGAGGCTGAGTCTCAATCGGTATAATTTTATTATAAACCATTCGAAAAAATTTTAAAATATTTGACTCTGTTGGAACAGAAATAAAAATATAACCATTTGGTTTTGTGATTCGAAGGATTTCAGTTAGGGCTAATTCCGGATCATTGATATGCTCTAAAACATCCAGCGCAAAGGTTAAATCGAATGAATCATCCGCGAAATGTGTTTTATTTTGTATGTCACTTTCAAATGAGTAATTAAAATCTAAATTTAATTTATTATACATTATGCTTTTTACAATGTCTAAGAGTTCGTTAGAGTAAAGATCTAATAAATAATAATTACACTTAGGAAAATTTAATTTAAAATTTACTGAGAAAAAGCCGAATCCCGCACCCACATCTAAAACCTTAAAAGGCTTTATGGCAGATTTAAGAATTTTAGACAAAATATATCTAATTCTTTCAAAGTACATTTTGCCGAATATAGGAATCAGATAGGGTCCAATGCCAGCATATCTCTGATATTCTTTTGGAATAAAATGAATAAATTCTTGTGGTTTAATTATGTTCATATTAGATTGCTGAGTTTACTAAAATCAAAATATAACTATCAGAATGTTTTTATATTTTAAAATTTATTAAATTTAATTTAAAAAATTAAATTATTCAACAATGAAAATATGTATAAATTATAAAGAATGAATTTAAGAGGACTTATTCCCAAAATATAAAATAAAAAAATATTGAAGAATTCTAATTGACTTTCTTAAAGGGTGTGTTATGTTTAATATTAATATGAACGAATTTGATCTTGAAAAAATTTATGACCTTATAGTATTGGGAGGTGGACCTACAGCCATAGGATGTGCTATTTATGCTGCTAGATTTGCTATGGATGTTTTAATAGTAGGGAAAACTTTTGGTGGATTAATCGCAACCACTCATCTAGTTGAGAATTATCCGGCAGTAACCTCAATAAGTGGTCAAGGATTAATGGAAATGTTTAGAGAACATATGAATTCTCTAAATATCCCTTACATTTCAGATGAAATTCGAAATATAGAAAAAGTTAATGAACATTTTGAATTACATTCTTATTTTCAAAAATTTAAAGCATATTCAATTTGCATTGCAACTGGTTCAGAAAGGAAGAAGTTGAGTGTACCTGGTGAAGACGAATTTGCTGGAAGAGGTGTATCATATTGTGCGACTTGTGATGGCCCGTTTTATAATGATAAAAATGTCTGTGTGATTGGAGGAAGCGATTCTGCTGCAAAAGAAGCACTGTTTTTATCACAGAATGCAAAAAAAGTCTATATTATTTATCGGGGTGAAGAAATTAGAGCGGAACCAATTAATAAGAAAAGAGTATATGAGAATGATAAAATTGAGATAATATACAAAACAAACATTACTGAAATTAAAGGAGATGAAACAGTAAAATCTGTGATTTTCGATAATGGGAAAGAGTTTGAGATAGATGGAGTTTTTATTGAAATAGGTTCAATTCCTAATTCGGATTTGGCAAAAGGTATTGGAGTTGAAATAAATGAAAAAGGTGAAATTAAAATCAATCGCAAGTCAGAAACAAATGTTGCTGGTATTTTTGCTGCTGGAGACGTAGCTGATGCTCCTTTTAAGCAAGCTATTACAGGTGTTTCAGAAGGTGTTATAGCTGCGTATTCTGCTTTTGATTATGTTAAAGAAATGAATATTGAATATTAATTTGAATTTTTTTAACTTTTTCTCACTTTAAAACCATTTCGACATATTTTTGCAATAAAATAAAAAAGTGGAAAAAAAAGGTTATTTATTTAATATCGATATCAATGCTATGGAACTCGGGCTCTTTAAATGGTACTTCGATCTTTAGAAGTCCGTTTTTATACACCGCTTTTGCTTCTTCTGGTATTACTGGGCAACAAACACCATAAGAACCTATATAGATAGTATCATCAGTTTCTCCTTTAATGAAAAAACTATCATCATGCATCTTAAGTTTAATTGATTCTTTCTCTACTCCAGGCAATTGTATTTCAATTTTATAAACATTTTTTTCGTCATCAGCCCAAGAACATACTTCTGGAGATGTTAATAATTTTTCCGTTTCCTTTAGTTCAGACAAATTTTTCACCTTAAAAGTATAATTTAGAAGTTATTTCTTAATTAATGCAACAAAAATAGTGGTTTTAAAAGTTCGTTCTTTGGATTATTAGAGAAATTAAAATTCTCCACTTATAGATTAGACTAAAAATCACTTTTAGTTTTGAATTATAAAATCTTAAAAAAACATTTTTACCGTTTTAAAATGGAATTTCATAAGAAGTCGCATCCAAAACATCTTTCATGGATAAATGAATCACAATCTAAACAATTTCTGCCACATGGGGTATTCTGATTATCTATATCAAAAAAATTCAATGGTAAAAACTCTGGTTTCGAAATATCTGAAGCAAATATAATTTCTGATGAATTTATTAATTGTCTATCAGTTAAAAAACAATAATTAACAAAATCATTTAAGTCATCAATATTCTTACCGATAATACCTAATTTGATATGATATTGCCCTGTAACCCTTGAAATTAAAAATATTCTTGGACATAATTTAAACTTATTAATAAATTTATCAATATCATCATATCTTTGGAGCTTTACATTCACATAAGCTATTTTAGTATTAAGTGAATTGAAATTGAGATTTCCTTGAATTTTTAATATACTAGAATCAATCAATTTCTTAATTCGATTCTGTACACCTGTATGACTCATACTATTTCTAAGATTATTGCCTATTTGAGTATTACTTTGCCTTCCATCTAAATATAATTGCTTAATTATTTCTTTATCGATATTATCTAATTGGATTAATTTATCTTTCTTCGATTTTTTATTTTTGAGCTCACTTATTTCTTTTCTTTGCTTCATACTTTCTAGTCTTGAGTATAATATTGGAGATATGTATTTAGCAAAGGTCTCTAAAGAGTTTATATCATCTTCTGTATAATCTGAGATTTTATTAGCAACTGTTAAGATTCCAATTATTTCTTCTTGATGTGTTATTGGTACAACCATGGTTCGATTCATGGGAATATGCCCTTTGGGGGGATTTAAAGGTTGATTGGAATATTTAGTTTTTCCTTCGATCAAAGCTCTTGCCCAGATTGCATTACTATTAATCCAATCTTCACGATAAAAAATAATATCTTTATCAGGAATTTGGCATTCTTCCCATACATCCTTTGTCATTGAAGGACATACAAGATCACCACTCTCGTTAATATAGCCAAAGATACCATATTCACTCTCGATTATAGATAAGATTAAATCAAGCACTTTAGAATATATTTGTTCATCTTCATATTCAGTAAATATCTTGATAATTTTATCTCTAAATTCTGTACCTAATCTTGGGCTCATATTATTAAAATATTAATTAAAACTCTATTTTATACTCAAACAAGTTATATTTTTTTTTTAATTTAAAAAATATTTATGCTATAACTTATAAAGAGTTTTATTAAATATCTACTAAATATTTTTTTATCTAATATTGAATTTCCAACATTTTTAGAAAGTTAGTGTTAAAAATATTTTATCATTATAATTATATATTTTCTTTATTGTATTTTGAAGCTTTTTTTGGAATATTGCTTGTATTTTGAATATAAAAAAGACAAAAAAGTTTATATATGAAAGTTAAATATATTAAATCTATAAGGAATTAATGAAATACAAAAATGTTCAAAATCAAAAAAATTAAAATTTTCTTGAAGTCCAAGAAGAAGTGAGAGATCATGATTAGTGAAAAAATAGGGATTGATAATATTGATTGTAAAATAATGAATTTAATTCAAAAATCTCCAAATCTTACCCATACCGAAATCGCAGAGCATGTGAATCGTAGCCAACCTACTGTGGGAATGAGGATTAAAAAGCTTGAAAATTTGGGTGTTTTGAAATATCAAGCTGGCATAAATGTAAAAGAGGCAGATCTCTGTTTTGCTAGAATTGAACTGAAAACAAAGAATCCACAAACTGCTATTGAAAGAGTAAAAAATTGTCCTTTTCTTTTGAACGCATTCCGATTATCAGGAGATTCAAATTTAAGTATTTTAATTGTTGGATTAAATGTTAAGGATCTTGATAATATAGTCAATGGTAATTTTCGAAATGACCCAGATGTTATTAATGTCCATATTGATATTATTTCTGATGTTATAAACGATTTAGTCCTGCCAATGGATTTAAATTTTGAATATGGGGAAATAATTTTGAATAAAAATTGTTGCGGTAAATGTAAATGTAAAACGAAATATTGTTATAAGAATTAAATTATTTAATCTATAGTTAAAGCCTTTAGTTTACATGCTGTAGTACAGATGTGACATTTAACACACCTATCTTCACGATCTCCCACTACTGTGCATTTAGGTGTAGATTCTTTATTGATTACTTCATATATCCCTCTGAAGCAAGCTTCTTCGCAGGAGAACTCTTTACAATACTTGCATTTTGAGGTATCTATATGATGAAATTTATAACTTTCAATAGTGGCTTTATCATCTGCTTTACTCATTATGAATATTCAATAATAACCTCTTTTTATCTATTAAGATTATATTCTATAATAAAATCTCTTAATTGTGGGAGAAAATTAAATCTTATTATACTTGATATTAAAATGTAAAACAAGATTCATGAATAATACTAAGAAAGCTCTTTTTGAAATTCCAAATTTGATGAAAGGGACTTTTCTTTCAAGACCTAATAGGTTTATAGGAGAATTTAGATACAAGGGGCGCATCGAAAACGCACATATTCATGATCCTGGTAGATTAAAAGAATTACTTGTAGAAGATGCTAAGATTTTATTTACTCATTCACAAGGTAAATTGAAATATTATATCAAAGCAGTTAAAGCTAAAGATGAATGGGTAATTATAGATACAGCTTTACATTCTAAAATTGCACAAGAGGTTTTTAATTATTTACCAGAGTTCTCCAAAGTCAAAGAAATCAGAAAAGAAGTTAAAATAGGAAATAGTAGAATAGATTTTCTGCTTGATGAGGTACCATTGGAAGTAAAAGGTGTAACATTAGTTAAAGATGATGTAGCTCTTTTTCCCGATGCCCCTACGGAACGTGGGGCAAGACATGTAAAAGAAATTATTGAGCATAAAGGAATTATCCTTTTCTTGATATTTCGTAGGGCAGAAACTTTTTCTCCGAATTTGGAGATGGACCCTAAATTTTCACAAAATTTAAAAGAAGCAAGAAAGAGAGGTATCAAAATTTTAGCAATTCAGATTGGTTTTGATGCAAAAACAGTTTATTACAAAGGTAAAGTAGGCCTAAAGAGTTTTTGAGTTATTTGTCTAACATTCATTAATTATTATATTAGTCTTTTATAGATAATTTGGCAAATTATTCTTTAAAAAAGAGAGAGAAAAAAGTTAAAAAAAAAAATTAATTAAGATTAAGAAATTTTTTAGCCTGAAATAACTCAGATCGTTGAAGTGCGTTATAGAAATTTTCAATTTCTTGCTTTGGTTGTGGTTTCGACCAATGTGCAAAGTAATAACTTAAATAGTGATCAAAACCCTCCTCTTTTCTTTGTTGTTCATTTACAAACCCTAAATGATTGGCATCATTATCATATTCTGCGATTTGCTCATCTAATTCTTCTCGAGATAATCTTTGATATTTTCCATAATGGATAACACCATTTTTAACCCGTCCTTTCAATGGTTTGGATTCTTCATCGGGATATCCAAGAGTAAGGGAAAGATAAGGAAAACAATATTTTTCAGGAAGCCCCAGAAATTCATAGACTTTATTCATATCTTCGCGATGAAGACTTGTGGTAAATAAGGATCCGATTCCGATAGATTTTGCGGCAATCGCGGCACTTTGAGCTGCTAGCAGAGCATCCATACTGCTCATGGTAAAACCCCGCATTCCATCAACGGAATCTTCAATTGTATAACCCAAATATCTTGCTAGATCAAACCATCGATTAAAATCTACAAGAAAAACAAGTGCTTTATCTCCTCCATAAAAATACTTCTTTAATAATTCTTTATCATCAATAACAATGATGGAATACACTTGTCGATTGCCAGAGTTTGCCGCTCGAATTGCAGCATTTAAAATTAAATCAAGATCTTCTTTTTTTATTTCTTTTTTTGAGTAATTTCTGACTGATTTTAAACTAAATAATATATTCAATGTTTCGTTCAAATTAGTTTCTTTTTTCATATTTATATCTCTATAAATCTATTAATATATAAATAGAACTGAGTTCAATTAATTCATTCAACAATCAACCTTTATGTTCTTTTAAATTATGTAAAACCCTTTCAAGATTTTCTTCAAATTCAATAATTTCCTCGTTTGTAAAGCCTTTATAATAAATGTTATTCATATCCTCTGCGAGATTCTCAAAAGATGACTCAATTTCTTTGCTTTGTTGAAGAATGTAAACCAGTTTGGTGCGTTCATTGCCAGGTGGGTGTTCTATTTTTAAATACCCATCATCGCGCATTCGTTTTAGCATGGTAGATATCGTTGATTTGCCTAATGAAGTGCGTTTCGCAAGATCTCGGATGGAAATACCGTCTCTTTCCCATAAGGCAAATAATATTCGGCCTTGTCCAGGATTAATTTTGATTTTATGAATTTTCAACTTTTTAGCAAATATCCTTCCTGAAATTTGATGTATTTGCGAGATGAGAAACCCACCTTTTCTCTTAATTTTCATTTTTTCATCATTCTGATTTATACTAGATTGATTGTTCTATGTCGGATTGTTCTATATCGAACTGTTCTATATAGATATAATAACTCATTCATATTTAAAGTTTTTTGTATACCTAAAAAACTTGATAGAATAACAAATCTATACTATTTTATTATTTGGATAAAAATTAGTCTAAAGATTATCTCCAAATTTAGAGATGGATCCTAAATTTTCAGAAATTTTAAGTAAAGCAAGAAGAAAGAATATAAAAATTCTTGCCGTCCAGATAAGTTTTAATGGAAAAACAATCTTTTTTAATAGGAGGATCCCCTTAGAGGAATTTTAATTCTATTAATGAAAAATTTTCTTCAATCAATTGTGTTTAGAACCTGAAATAATCGAGACTAATTTTTTATAAATCCATCCTAATATTTTATAAGTTGTAAAAATTTTTATATAATAAGAACAGAAATAACAATTTTAGAAGATATTATGATATCAGATAAATTAAAGCTTGATGATATTGACAAGCAAATAATAGCTCTTGTCCAGGAGGATCCGAATCTCACACACACAGAGATCGCTACAAAAATAAATCGCTCACAACCAACGGTTGGTATGCGAATAAAAAAACTGGAAAAGAATGGAGTTTTACAATTTCAGCCAGGGATTAATTTCAAGAGAGTAGATTTGCATTTAGCAACCGTTGAGCTAAAAACTAAAAATCCTGAGGAGATAATGGATATGGCGAAACATTGTCCTTTTATGCTGAATGCATTTCGTTTAAGCGGTGAGCATAATGTTTGTATTCTGCTCGCGAGTTCAAAACTTCAAAAACTAGATAACATTGTAAATTATCATTTTCGAAATAACCCCGATATTTTAAATGTCTCAATGGAGGTTGTTATCGATATCGCTAAAGATTTCATTTTACCAATTGATTTTGATTCCGAAGAACATAATCCAACTTTGGAGGAGGGTTGTGGTGAAGCTTGTAAGTATAAAATAGCCAAAGCAAAAGGTTTAGTGGCCAATACTAGTGATTAGATTAATATTTTTTTTTAATAATACCAATTCTTTACCTAAATTGTCAAAGGGGATTCTTTAGACAAAAATTTAAGTCATTCATATGCCTCGTAAATGTTAAATACTATTATTTGATTATTTCAAAATAGGTATGAGGAATTTAACAGGTATAAGAATATTTTTATTAGTTGTTTTCATAGGAAATATTTTTTTTCTTTCAACCAATTTTGATAATAGTTTTATAATTAAAGAAAATAAGGATAATCATTTCAATATTCAAATGAATCAAGGTACAGAAGTTAGTGGGTTCATCTCTACAGATACTGTTTGGAATATAAGCGGGAGTCCATATTACATCACAGATAATTTAATCGTAGAACAAGGAGTAAAACTATTAATTAACCCAGGAGTTAATGTGCTATTTAATGGAACTTATTCATTAATAATAGATGGAGCTTTGAACGCTACAGGATCTATTGAAGATCCAATTATTTTTAGCTCTAACGCAACCAATCCACAGAAATCTGACTGGGGGGCATTGCATTTTAGAGATACATGTTTAGATTCTGAATCATCTGTTAAATTTTGTAATATTTCTTATTCAAGTAATGGTATATTGTTAGAGAGTGCATATCCTACAATAGAAAATAATATTATTTACTTTAATACAAATGGAATAACTATAAGTGAAAGCGGGTTTGTTGATGAAGGCTGGATTATTATAAATAATAATACAATATTCAAAAATATGAATGGGATCAGTTTTATTGATTCTGATTCTGATTATATTGTAGTAACCGAAAACTCTATCTATAATAATACTAATAATGGCATCAATATTGATGGTAATATAACCTCACACTACTTTTTAATTCAAAGAAATATAATTTCAAATAATACAAATAATGGAATCTACGTTTCAGGGGTAAAAGCCGGTAATGATGTTTACATTAGAGAAAATAAAATCAGAAATAATTTAAACGGAATTAATTTATATGACTTTACATGGGGTTCTACCATTGAGATAGAGAACAATTCTATTGAATCTAATAACAACGATGGGATATACATTAATGAATTAAGTGATCAAGACGAAAATACTCAACATTTAATATACTTTAATGATATAATTGATAATTCAAATTATGCTATAGAATGTCTATGGAGTATTTTTATAGAAGTAATTAATGCTACTTACAATTGGTGGGGATCAGACAACTCTAGTGTAATTGAAAACCAAATTTACGATTATTATGATAATTTTACTCTAGCGACAGTTTTATATGATCCTTTCTTATTAGGCCCTAAAGATTGGGATAGAAAAGCTCCAGAAATTATTATTAATTCACCTTCTCCGAGTGATGCTTTTGGAGTTAACGCTCCCTCCTTTAATATTACTATATATGATGAATCTCCAATAAATACTACATGGTATACAATAGATAACTGGGTGACTAATTTTACTTTTTCAGGATTAACTGGAACTATTAACCAGACAGCATGGGACAATAAAGGAACAGAATTGATAATATTAAGGTTTTATGCCAATGATTCTTTAGGTAATCTTGGACATAAAGATACATTAGTATGGAAGGATTTGGTGGCTCCGAAAATTACTATAATCTCGCCAACTCCATATCAATTATTTGGAGTTGATGCTCCAAGCTTTTCGCTTGCCATAGTAGAACCGAATCTCCAAGAAAAATTATATTCAATTAACGGAAGACCAAATAGAACATTTATTTTTTTTTTAGGAACAAAAATTAGTCAATTTGAATGGAATAGTGCTGGGAATGGAACTGTCACAATAATTTTTTATGCCATAGATAAAGTAGGTAACACTAATTCTAGTGAAATTACAGTGAGAAAAGACGCATTTATTCCAAATATTACTATTCACACCCCATTAGAGGACGAAATCTTTAGTAGAACGCCCCCTGAATTTAATATTTCTATTATTGAGGAAGATCTTGTGTCTACTTGGTATACAATAGAAGGAGATATAATTCAATACCCAATTACAGTATTAACTGGAACAATAGAGCAAGATGCTTGGAATAATGCACCCGAAGGGGATCTTTGGATTACCTTCTACGCACAAGATAAAGCTGGAAATATTGGAACCGAAACCGTGTCTGTTGTAAAATATATACCCATTCAACCCGCAATTCCAGGATATAATGTAATTTTTTTAGTTGGCCTTCTTTCACTTGTACCAATCATCACATGTAAGAAAATAAAGAAGTCTGTGAGTTAAAGAAAGAATAAACATAAATTAAAAATTATAGTAGAAAATTTATATCTAGAATTGGAGCGGTGTTTATGGAGAAGCATAGATTAAATTCCTTAGGATGCATAATGAGTGGAGATATAAAAATCAATAATACTTTTTCTAATTGTTGCGGATTTTGGTTTGTTCATTCAAATATTTTTTTTAAGGAATAAGTTATAAGGGACATTATTTTGATAGAGAAATAGTAATTAGACCGTTTATTCATCGGAATTTTCTTCTTCTAAACTGAATTTGAATTTTGGCAGATCATCTTGGAGCGAACAACCTGGACCACAATATCTTCCATCAAATTTTTCAATCTGAAAATCTATAGGGACTACAAAGTCATGAATTGATTCTATCAGGATATTTGTTTTGACATTAATTACATTTTTATCCCTTCTAAAACATAAATCAACTAATTTTTCAATTGTTTGTAAATCTGAAGCGGCTATAAAGCATAGGACATTAAATTCCCCTGAGATCTTGAAAGCATGATTAATAAAAGGACAGTTTTCAATTTTACGGACAATATTGTCAACGTCTTTAGTAGAGATATAAACAATAGCAACTTTTATATCGACTTTCTTAATATTGAAACCAACTTGTTTAGTTATAAGATGTTTTCTCTCCAATTTGATAATTCGGGCCCCTACAGCAGGTTGCGACTTTTCAATCTCTTTAGCAATGTCACTATGGGTTATATCAGGGTCTTTTTCAATCATTTCGATGATTTTCTTGTCATCATCATCAATACTTAGTAATTCATTAAAACTTTTTTTCTTCATATCCATTTTATTTCATAACCTCTCATTAATTTAAACTTGATTTTAATGAATTTAAATCTTTATAAAGACTATAATTATAGAAATTAATGATAAATAGACTATATATTCTATATTATAAACACTTTTTTTGTTTCTTAAAATAAGGAGGTCCTATGTTTTTATAATACACTTGCAAAGATATTTATAATTATTATTACTACAGCGAACCCTATTAAACCAATCAGGAATTTCAATGGATTTCCTTTTTCTTTTTCTGGAATGACTTCTCTTACAATAACATATAAAATTACACCAGATATGAAAGAATAGAAAAGAAATAGGAGTTCTAAATTAACTGGCAAGAAGGAGTTAATTATTAATCCAATTATTATTCCCGTTAACGCAGATCCACATGAGAGATACTTAATAAATGATTTTTCTTCAGACTGTTGTTCTTCATAAATTTCTAAATCAGTAAATATGAGATGTGCTTCAGATCGTTTAGTTACAACAGTCCTAAAAAAGGCATATACAAAGAAGAGAATACCTCCTACTAATTCAACCCTCAATAATCCTACTAAAATAATACCTATAAGAAAGTGATAAATATAATCTGTAATTAGCCGAAAGTTCGTTAGCTCTTTATTAATTTTATTTTGAATTTTAATTTTATAGTTATTTATGTCTATTTTCATTCCCTCTTCTTGTTCATTTAATTCAGATAATGTTTGAGCTATCTCTCTCAGTACAGCCTCATCCAAATTTTCATGTGTTATTTCTTTTGTGAGAATCTTTTCCGTATTACGTTCAACAGCTTCTAAAATTTTCTCTTTTTCTATTAATTTTCTCATCTTTTTTTGAGTTTTCACCTCAACTCTCTGCAAAATTAATTTTTCAGATACATGAATAAATGAAAAGCCAAAGAGTACAAAGAGGTATTCAAATATTGTTAAATGAAAAGGAAATTCTGGTAATCTTTTAGCAATTTCAGGAAGTACTATTAGAAAGAAGTAAGATACTGAGATTCCCGCTATTAATGATGCATGAACATGAATAAGTTTATGTTCAAAATAATCTGCTATAAAAAATAAAACTCCAAATGATATAGAAATTATTAGAACTATTATTAAATCAACACTCATTAATATTGAAAATAGATTTAAAATTTATTAAAATTGTAGTAATACATTAGAATTATAAAATAATTATTGATTCTAATAAAGTCATTGTTAAAAAAAGCCCATAGGTGAGATTTAATCGAGTTTCTAATTATAACTTCAACAGAAGATATAGCATCAATGAATATTAGAGAAAAGTTTTTAAATTCTAAAAATCGCTTTTTCGAGGAGACAAATTTCATATGGCATGAAAATCCTGTATTTAAATTAGGAAATAAATATAATGAAAATGAAGTATTTCTAGGGCTCACTAATGATCCATTAATTTTATTGAATGACTTAAAATTAGAGGAATCAGAGTTAAATCCTGATTATCTTATCTTTGCCAGTCGCCACACTTCAAAAACGGCTCGACCAGCATTTCTTGTTCATACTACTGGTAATTGGAGTAAAGATGCTGAATTTGGAGGGGATCCTCTAGATTTGTCAAAAACGAGTGCTCTACTTCATAAAGCAGGATTTTTATCTTTATTTGAACAAGATTTTCCCCCCTCATTAACAGAATTTTCACTTGACATAGAAGTAACACATCATGGACCTACAGTATTGGATAGACCGTTAATCTTCGTTGAATTAGGAAGTAGTAAGGAAGAATGGACAATTGAAGATGCTGGAGAGTTATTAACAAACTCTATTATTAAGGCTATTCATAAATTTTCTGAATTTAAAAAAGAAAGTGATCAAATCATAGGGTTAGGGTTTGGTGGAACCCATTATGCTCCTAATTTTCATAGACTAATTAAAGGTAAAAATATTGCTATGTCATTTATTTGCCCAAAGTATAATATTCAAGGATTAAATAGAGATTTGATTGAGAAAATGATTGTAAATACTTCTGAAAAGGTTGATTATTTTATAATTGATTGGAAGGGAACAAATTCTGAAGATAAAAAACATTTAATTCCTCTTTTAGAAGATTTTGATATCCCTATAAAGAAAACAAAAGATTTCTAATAAAAATTAATGAAATGAGATAAATGAAATTCTTATGTTAGGAAAAAACCTTACGATAATTGGTGGTTCTGGTGGCATGGGTAAAGTTTTTGGAGAATTTTTTAAAAAGCATGGTTTTAAAATTACATTACATGCAAGGAATTTGAAAAAACTAAAAAATACTGCTCATGATTTAGGTGTGTACTATGAATCTTCTTTAGAAGAGAGTGTGAAAGATGCAGATATTATTTTAGTTTCAATTCCAATTACATCTACTGTTAGTATGATTCAAAAAATTTCACCATTATTAAAAAAAAATGCCTTGCTTATCGATATTACATCGTTAAAAAACACAGTTGTGAATACTATGGAAAAGATTATCAAAATTTATCCTATCAATTGCTTGTCAATACATCCTATGTTTGGTCCAGGTATAAAAGATATGAAAAATTATGTTATGATTGTTTTAAAAGTAGGTGGCACGGAAAATTATGAGGATTTGGTAAACGAATTAATTAGTATATTTGAATTAAATGGGCTAATAATTACTAAAACTACACCCGAAATTCATGATAGACGAATTGCTTTAACCTTAGGAGTACCTCATATGTTTAACATTCTCTTCTTAAATCTTATTAGAAGGTCAAAAGAGTCATTGACTGAATTGACGAAATATACTGGTACTACATTCCTATTACAAAAAGTTTTTGCTGAGAGTATAATTCAAAGAGAGATGGAAATGTTTGCGGAAATTCAAATAGAAAACCAAGAATTTCATAAAGTGCTAAATTTATTAGAAAGTTTAATAAAAGAATATAAAGAAATAATTCAAAATAAGAATATACCTAAGTTTAATCAGATTTTTATCGAAGCATTGGATTATTCTAAGGAAGATAACCATTTTGAAGATTCTTATGCTTATTTTTATGAATTTATGAAAATTTTAAAAAAAGAAAAGGAGTGATAATTAAATCAATTAATTAAATCAAAACGTGAAAAATATCAAAATAAACTAAATTTTATATTTTAATATAACTATATTGAATAAGATTATATAATTATATTGAATAATTTAAAGTAATTTATCAAAGTGGTTGATTACATTGAGTCTTGGCAAAAGGATAAGAATAGAACGGATTTTTGATAGAAAAAGCAAAAAAACTATAATAATTCCCATGGATCATGGATTAACAATGGGTACTATCCATGGATTGGAAGATTTAGCAACAATGGTGGATAAGGTTGCCTTAGGAGGGGCAAATGCTGTTTTAATGCATTCAGGGATGGTTGGTGCAGGACATCGACAATATGGAAAGGATATAGGGTTGATTATTCATTTATCAGGAGCTACTAGTTTATCACCTGATCCTAATAGAAAGGTTTTAGTTTGTTCCGTTGAGCGTGCTCTAAAAATGGGAGCAGATGCGGTATCAATACATATAAATATTGGTGCAGATGATGAACCAGAAATGCTTCAAGATGCTCATAAAATTGTGGAGGATACCAGAGAATGGGGAGTGCCTTTAATAGCAATGATGTATCCAAGAGGAAAGAAAATAATGAATGAAAACGAACCAAGTGTAGTTAATATTGCAGTTAGAGCTGGAGCTGAATTAGGAGCTGATATAGTTAAAACAAATTATACTGGAGATATTGATTCATTTAGGACAATTACTAAAGGAGTAAAACATATTCCAGTTATTATTGCTGGCGGTCCTAAAATGGACACTATTCCAGAATTACTACAAATGGTTTATGACTCAATTGAAGCAGGTGGAGCAGGAGTTGCTTTTGGCCGAAATGTATTTCAAGCGAAAGATCCAACAAAATTGGTTTGTGCTATAAGTAAAATTCTTCATGAAAATTATTCCGTAGGAGAAGTAATGAAAGAATTCAAATTTTAAATAGAAATGTAAAAGAAAAGCATCTATGAAGAATTTTGGATGATTAAATTGGTGGAAAAGAAAAAAAATCTTATAGTAATGAAATTCGGTGGTTCATGTTTACAGGATGCAAAATCTTTTGAACAAATAGTAAAAATTATTGGGAAATACAGAACGAATTTTAAGCTAATAATAGTAGTATCAGCAATTAAAGACATAACAGATAAATTAGTTAACTTCTATACTAATTCTTGTGATGAGGGCTCAGAAGGTAAAGTTATTATTGATAATATTCAAGATATTCATAGAAATTTAATTAAACAATTAATTGATTCAAAAACACATGAATATAGAAAATCGATTGAGTATTTAAATGAAAATATAATTGAATTAGCACAATTGGGCCAAGTAATTCGGCTTATTAGACCAAGTATGGATATTCAAGATTTGATCCTGTCTTATGGTGAAAAATTAAGTACGTTTATTTTAACACAATATTTAAACTCACTTGATCTTAAATCTATTTTTATTTCCTCAAGTGATATTATTATCACAAATGATAATTTTGGAAATGCTATGCCTCTATTAAATGATACAGAACTACTTGTTTATGAAAAATTGAATCCATTATTAAAATCTGAACCTAATCTAATGATCTGTGTGACAGGTTTTTATGGTTCCACTAAAAAAGATAATAAAATCACAACATTTGGAAGAGGGGGTAGTGATTTAACTGCTGCAATTCTAGCTTATTCCATGCGAAACAAATATAATTGTCGTGTTATATATTGGAAGGATGTTAAGGGTTTTCTAGATGCTGATCCAGAAGTTTCTAAAAAAACTTCACTTTTAAAGCAAATATCATACGTAGAAGCAAAAGAGCTAACATTTTTCGGATCAAAGGTCTTACATCCAATTTGCCTTGATGTTAATGAAAAAGGCAATGTCCCTTCTGAAATTAAATCTTTTAATGACCCTGATAGTGATGAATTTACAACAATAACTACGGAAATAGTGAAAGATGATAAAATAATTAAAGCTATAACATCAATCTACAAACTTTCAATGGTAACAGTTGAAAGTGATATGATGGTTCCACTTTCTGGAACTGCTTCTAAACTTTTCTTACTATTAGGGGATAATAATGTAAATATAGTTTTTATATCACAGAGTTCATCTGAAAATAATATTACCTTTGGAATTAACTTTGAAGATTCAAAGAAAGTAAGTTTTTTATTAAGAAATTCTGATCTATTTGGGAAAAAGTGGTTTCGAATAAAAATAAATAATGATATATCTTTAGTTGCTATTATTGGTGCTGGGGTGCTTCATACACCTGGTATTGCAGGAAAAGTATTTACAACATTAGGAAATAATAATATTAATGTATTAGCTATAGCCCAAGGTTCATCAGAATTAAATTTTACAGCAATTATAGAAAGAAAAGATTGTAGAAAAGCTATCAATATATTATACAATGCTTTTATTGATTAAAAATATTGAATGGTGCTTAATCAAATTAGATTGATTCCTC
>JBHLPN010000185.1:0-2677 GCA_048939445.1 Promethearchaeota archaeon
AATTTTGAGGATATCTTAGCCAGAAATGAAAAATGCAACGTTTTGTTTTTCAACTATGACAATGAAGCCTTTATGAATACAGGAATCCAAGAAAGTGGGGGAACACCTCCGTATGCATCTACGACTACAGGTCCAGCAGGGGATAAAATTCCAGGTAAAATAGGCGTTAAACAAGATTTAGTTACTCCCTTTGCTTTCTACGGGACAAAACAGCTTTTCTTGGCTACAGTAAATCCAGCATATCCAAATGATTTCATGGGAAAGATTGCTGATGCTCTAAAATCGAATGGTTCTGCTTTCATTCAAGCATATTCCGATTGTATGAGAGGCTGGAGACATGGTGCTGCTGATGCTTTAAAGATCTCAAAACTAGCAACTGATTGCGGATATTGGCCTCTTTACACAGTGAGAGTAGAAGATGGTGTCCCTATATTCACTTATTATCGTGGATTAGATCTTGATAAAGATAAATTTGTAGAATATCTTAAATCAATGGGGAAATTTAGGCATTTATTTAAACCAAAATTTATGGAAAAAGAAATTGATGAAATTATTTATTTAACAGAACAAAGAAATAATAAATTAAAGAAATTAATCGAAATATTCGGTGCTGAAAAACCTGTAGACGTTTATAGAGTTAATAGAAAGAAACTACAACCTCAAACCCATCTACAACCAGGTCATGGTTTATGTCCAGGATGTGGGGCTGGAATGGTATTAAATCAAATGGCAACTGCAGCAACTGCTGTTGCTGATACAAACATAATTTATGTTAATAATACTAGTTGCTCGGAAGTTTCAACTTCAAAAGATAACGTAACTTCTTGGAATGTTCCTTGGGTTCACCATTTATTTGAGTCTGGTGCTACTGTTGCTGAAGCTATCTCAACCGCGAAAAAAATCATGAAAGCTAAGGATCTCTATAACCAAGAAATTCCTTGGATCATTCATATAGGTGGAGATGGGTCTACATATGATATTGGGTTTCAATTTCTCAAAGCAGCACTTATTAGGACTAGTAGTTTTGTGGAAATGAATGAGTATCTGAAAAATCAAAAATGATTTTTTTCTATTATAATTTTTTTCTTATATTAATTTGCCTTTACATTTTTCATATTAATGTGAACTTTAGTTAAAAAAGTAAATTAAAAAAAAAAATCATAAAATGATCTTTCAAAATCCTTTAAGAAAGAATTATTATTTTTTTCAAATTTATTATAGTCGAACCATTTAAAGTATCTTTGACAAAAATTTGAATTATTTTCATCATTAAAATAATGATTAAAAGAATTTTCAAAATCGAATAATCTCAAATTGTTTATTTCTGCGATATTAATCTTTTGAAATATTGATAAAACGATTGAATCAGACATTTTTATTAAACCACCGTTATTTTTAATAATTACCTCAATTTACCATAAGGTAAGCATTCTTTAAACATTTCTCAGCACTATAAACGATGGAATTAATAATATCAGAAACGCTTTCAATTTCCTCAACAAGTCCACAACTCTGTCCTAAGAGAATAATTCCATTATCAATATCTCCCTTATATGCTTTTTCTAAGTCTATTACGCCCTGTCTTATTACAGATATCGCTGTTTCTCCAGCTCTTTTTTCTGTTTTATTTAATACAGTCGTAGCAGTTGCTGCATAATTATTTTTCAATACTCTAGCAGGTCCAAATACCCCTGTAATTAATTTAGTATCAGAAATAGTCGAACTTTTGACTGCATTTTTGTAATTATCATGGAATTCGCATTCCTTTGACGCAATAAGTCTTGTTCCCATTGCAATAGCCCCAGCTCCCATAGCTAGAGCTGAAGCTAACCCTTCTCCAGTAGCATACCCTCCACAAGCAATCATAGGAATTTCTGGGAATTCTTGTCTAATTTGTTGTAATAGAATTAATGTACTTGTATTTTCATAAGATTGATGACCCCCACCTTCATGCCCTGTTGCAACTATCCCATCAACACCGGACTTTATCACTCTTTTAGCTAGTTCTAGAGAGGGGATTACATGAAAATGCTTAATATTTGAAGTATCTCTTAATTCTTTAAAGTACTTATTATATAGGATTTTTGGAGACCCTGCACTAGTAATTAAATAATTGCATTGGTCTTTGATTTTAGGATTATTCATTATAAATCTTGGAATTTGTCTACATAATTTAATCGCATCTGGTTGTAGTGTTGCTGTTCTAATATTTATTCCAAAAGGCTTATCAGTATGCTCAACTACTGTTTTCATACTTTCTTTTAATTGATTTAAAGTTATTCCTTCACTTAGCGTTACATGACTTAGAACACCTAACCCACCTGCCTCTGAGACAGCAATAGTTAATTTTGTCGTGTAAAAAGGTCCCATCGGTGCTGCAATTATTGGGTGTTTAATACCTAGCATTTCAGTTATGTTTGTTTTTATAACCATTTTTTCCGACCTTTTATTATTAAATTTTTCATTATTTTTTAATAAATGAACATCTATTCAATGTAAGAAATGTTTGATTTAATAGATAGTATGTTGAATTATCAGCATCATATTTAAATTTAATCAAATCGCCAATATTAGTATTAAGGGTATATTAAATATGATCTTTATGGGAGATCTTTAATAGATAATGAAATTTATCAAATAAATTGAAATTCTGAATGAAGATTCATTCAAAATTAAA
>JBHLPN010000185.1:2777-6390 GCA_048939445.1 Promethearchaeota archaeon
TGGATATGATCCTCACAGGGCGCCCTGTAACTGCTGATGAGGCATATTCATGGGGTCTTGCTAATCGAATTGTTGAGGATGGTCAATCGAGACAAGAAGCAGAAAAATTAGGGAGAGAGATAGCTAAATTTCCAAAAATTTGTATGAGAAATGATCGGAGATCCACTTATGAACAATTTGGGTTAAATATAGAAGATGCTATGGCAAAAGAATTTGAATATGGTTTAAAAACTTTAGAAAGTGGAGAGTATCTAAAGGGAAGTATGGTTTTTACAAAAGGAATGGGAAAGCATGGATCTTTTAATAATTAAGTAATTATAATCAATATTTGAAAATTACAAAAATTGGTGATAGTTTGATATTTTTTGAGGAATTTAGAGTTAAAACACCAGAACGTGAAGTATTAATTGATATAACTAATGATATTAGAAATATTATTAGAAAGTATGATGCGAAAGAAGGTATATGTCGAATATATATACCACATACCACTGCTGGGATAACTATTAATGAAAATGCAGATCCTTCTGTAATGAGGGATATCAGCAATTATCTAGGCAAATTAATACCTAAAGGTGGCGGACTAGGATATTCATTTAAACATGGTGAAGGAAATTCAGATGCTCATATTAAATGTTCTTTAACTGGACATTCAGTTGATATCTTAATCCATGATAATAGAATGATGTTAGGAACTTGGCAAGGAATAATGTTTGCAGAATACGATGGACCAAGAAATCGCAGAGTTTATGTGCAAATTCAAGGGGAATGAGAAATTTTTAGTAATTTAAAAATTAATAATAATCCTTCTAAGCTCAACCGCATTGAATTATTTTCTTTAGGTAATTTCTAGATATTTTTTTGTTATTAAAATTTAAATAATAACGTGATTAATCTTCACATGCAATTCAATTTAAATTTTTTAAAAAATATTGCAATGAACATTAAAGGTAGAAAAAAATGAGTGAAATGAAAGAAGTAAAACCAGGAGTTACATGGCAACATCTAGTAGTAACTGCGCTTGCTACTGGCGATGCAGCACTTTTAGCAATTTATGCGGTGATAATTGCGCCAGTAGCGCCATTTCCCGGAGTTTCAGGATTATATTTAGCAGCAGCTATTTATGTTCCGCTCAGTTTGTGGTTAGGTATCTGGGGATGTCTCGCGGGATATTTTTCATGTGTGATTCTTGGTTTTGTATCGACTCCTTTTGGTGCCGTAAGTTTTATATGGTCATTAGCCGATTTTGTAGAAGGACTTATCCCATTAGTAGCATTTAAGCTATTGAAAGCAGATGTAGATATTGGAAAAGATTTAAAAAGAAAGAATGAATTATATATCCTTCTTGCTGTTCTCGTAGTAAACCTTATTGTGGCAGCATTTGCTACTGCTTTAAATTTACCAATTATATGGATAATTACATTAATAATAGCAGTGGTTCTAATAGTACTTATGTATTTCATAAATCCATCTAAATCATGGCTATTGTACGTAATTTTTGGAATTTTTGGTGCTGCAATAGGATCTGCATTAATAGGCATTGCTGTTCCCATAGCTTTTGGATATGGAAGCTGGGATGCATTTTGGATTGGTGTTATTGGATGGTTTGCTGGTGATTTAATTGTATTATCTGCAATAGCAACTCCTATGATGGTCTATTTAACGGGAAAAATCAAAGAAACTTCAATTTTTGTGGAAGGCTGGTTTTCGTAATTTTCTGAGGTGAAAATAATTTCAACTCTATCTAAAACTTTTTTTTCTTATATTCCTTCAACTTCGATAATGGCTAAAATTCATCCAGTATCAAAACTAGCATTAGTCTTTATCTTAAGTATAATTTCTCTTATTCTGCCAAATATCCTTGATATAATATATCTTCTTTTATTTGATTTTATTTTGATTATACTGACAGAAGTCCCACTTTTTTCAAAAGGTTTTAGAAAAGCAATAATAGCATTTTTATTAGCAAATCTCTCAATTTTTATTGCTTGGTTTTTTTTCTCTCACGAGAGTGGTAGTATTACTATTTTTGAGGCTAATATTGTTTTAATAGAGGATAAATGGATTTGGCATATCCTGATAACAGATCAAACCATTTATAAAGCAGCTAATATCTCCCTTCGAGCTATTACTATGTTTTTTTTAATGTTATTTATGTTTGTATCAATATCAGATCGTGACATGATTCATGGTCTACGATCCATAAAAATTCCATTTTCTGTTTGTTTAGTGATTAGTATGACATTTCGAGGTTTATCAATGTTTCAACAAGAATATTTAATTGTAAAGGAAGCAATGATGACACGTGGAGTCGAATTTGATAATGTATCCATCCGAAAAAAAATTAAGAATTTCATATCAATTTTCATTGTTTTAATAATATTAATGTTTAAACGAACAGAAGAAATGTCTGCTTCAATCGAGGCAAGAGGAATTCCTTTACGCTCAAAAAAGCGTACTGTTTATCATTATTATCCTATGAAAATGAGAGATTATTTGATAATCTTTTTATTAATTTCTTTCTTAATATATTCAATTTATTTACGAATTGTTAGTGGGAGCTTTATATTTTCAATTATAGGACTATTTATGTGAGAATTATTGAGCGCAGTTATTGAATTTAAAGATTTTTCATGGAAATATAAAGCATCTAAAGATGTAGTTCTTAAATCTATTAATTTAACAATCAATAATAATGAATTTATAGGGCTTATGGGTCCTACTGGTGCAGGAAAATCTACTTTATGTTCTTGTATGAATGGTCTTATTCCGCTACGGAGTCGAGGGTGGATTAAAGGAACTGTTGAAACCTTGGGAATGGACACACAAAAGGCAAAAATGGCTGAACTAGGAAAAAAAGTTGGCTTGATCTTCCAAGATCCAGAATCTCAATTTGTAATGATGACTGTTGAAGATGAGATTGCTATTGGTTTAGAAAGTTTATCTCTAAATCGTGAAGAAATTAAAAAAAGAATTCAATGGGCTCTTAAGCTAGTTGGATTAGAAGGTTATGAAGAAAAAGCTCCAGATGAACTTTCTGGAGGACAAAAACAAAGAATAGCAATAGCTTCAATCATGGCAATGAGACCTGAAATTCTGATTTTAGATGAACCCACCTCAGACCTTGATCCAGTGGGAAAACAAGAAATTTTTGAAATATTGGAATCAATTCGGAATGAATTCCAACTTACAATTGTACTAGTAAGCCATGAAACAAAAAAAATCTTTCAATTCTGTGATCGAGTAATAATTCTTGATGATGGGAGTATTAAATTTGATGGTAAAACTTCACAGCTTGCTCAAAATGAGAATATTTTTAAGGAAATAGGGCTTTATTATCCTACAGATCTTTTAGATTATGCTAATAAATGGAAAAATGGAAAATGTTATGAATCTGAAGATAGTCCAATAATTGAAGTATCAAATTTAAGTTATACTTATCCAAATCAAACTGAAGCTTTAAAGAATATCGATTTAAAAATTTTTCCCAATGAATTTATAGCCATTATTGGTAAAAATGGATCTGGTAAAACTACATTGATAAAACATTTTAACGGACTTCTTAAGCCTCAAAAGGGTGAAGCTCAATTAAAAAATAAATCAATTACAGAGT
>JBHLPN010000186.1:0-6381 GCA_048939445.1 Promethearchaeota archaeon
CTTGTTGGAGGAACTGCAAGACCAGAATATGGTGGAGGACAGATTATCCAACCACAATACTTCCTAATTGTAGGGAGAGCAATCAATCAAATTCTTAAAGAATGCGGTGATGGTACACATAAGCTTGAATACATTCCTATTCCTACTATTTGTATAGAAACACAAAGGAAAGTACTAGCTAGTATCTTTAGAAATCTCGATTTAAATAAAGATATCCAGTTTGATTACGCTGTTCGACCAGGATCAATAGATTTGACAGGAGTTTTTGATGAATCTCATCATACTGAAGAAGTGCCACTTGCAAATGATACAAGTTTTGGGGTTGGATATGCTCCATATTCGGATGTAGAGAGAATCACTCTTGAAGCAGAAAAATTAATTAACTCAGATAAGTTTAAAGATAAGTGCCCCGCTTCTGGAGAGGACGTGAAGGTTATGACAGAAAGAATAGGAAATGAAATTGGAATAACCGTAGCTGCTGCTATGATAAGTAAACACATAAACGATGCTAGTGAATATGTTAGTTATACTAACCAAATTAAAGAAGCTGTTTTAGATCTAGCAGCTGATATTATTCCAGAAAGAGATGTGTCGTGCCAAGTAAATGTAGCTGATAATATCGAAAAAGGATTATTGTATTTGACTATAACTGGCACATCTGCAGAAGCTGGTGATGATGGAGAAGTAGGACGTGGAAATAGATCAAATGGTCTCATAACTCCTTGTAGAACAATGAGTTTAGAAGCTGTTTGTGGAAAAAATCCCATAAATCACGTAGGAAAATTATACAATGTACTTGGCACAGAGATCGCGAGAGAAATTGTAAAAAGAGGACAAGGAGATATTTTAGAAGCTCATGTTAAACTTTTATCACAGATTGGCAGACCCATAACCGACCCCTGGGTTAATTCAATCGAACTAATTCCTGCCGATAATGTAAGTTTTAATTCAATAAAGAAAATAGCAGAAGAAGTATCTACTGAAAAACTTAGTAAAGAAAACTTCATCGATTTAAGAAAAAGACTTATAGCAGGTAAGGTCCAAGTATTTTAATATTTAATCAATGATACACAAATTTTTATTTTTTTCTCTTTTTTTATTTATTAGGTTTTAAGCTAAAAAAGTAATGATTTAAGTTTATATTTTTAATCCTACTTATTATTAAAGAAAGAAAGTTTTAAAGTGAGATCAAGTGAGTTTGGATAAATGGCTTAAGCCAGAAGATAAAGGAAAAAAACTAAAGAAAAAAAAGGAATCATCTATTCAAGTTAAAGAAAGGAAAGGCAAACAAGCACAAAAACAAGCTATTGAAAAGAAATCAATAAATTTAACAAAATATAGGCTTATTTGTCCTAATGCTAAATGTAAATATCAGAAAACAATCGTGAAAAAGGAACTCACTGATGATGATAAAACTTGTCCAAGATGTAGTAAAAGAATGAAAGTTAAGGAAGTGTAAATTTACTTTTTGGTTTTAATGTGCGAGAAATATTTATTCTATGTGAAGGAAGTTTATCTAAATCAAATACGGACTCACAATTGGGGCATGTGTTAGGCTTTTTGCTGTATTTTAAGATATAATAAAGGATAAAACCCAAACCTAGAGTTAGGATTACCATAAAGCATAAAATTTCATGATAGGCATGATCAAAATTTTTCCGGCGTAATACGACCTCCTTTTCACAAGTTGGACAATAAACCGTATGGCCCATCTGTTCGTCTTCCCTAATTCATTTGTTAATATTTAAATTTAGTACGCTGAACTATAATTATTTTTTGGTTTATGGAAAATTTTCTTCAACTTTATTCCATTTTTTTGCGGGTCTGCCAAAATGTATGCAATTCTTCTCAAGTCGTTGGTTTAAATTTGTATAACTTCCCATTCCTAGAATTGCTCCTTCTTCTACGATAGTTCCAGGAGCAATTACACTAAAGGCACCGATTGTACATCCTTCCTTTAAAATAACTTTTTTTACTAGAAGCCAATCTCCTAAAAACATTGAACTCATTATTATTGACCCTTCACCGAGAATAGTGTTTTTACCAATTTCTATAAAATCTGAATCAATAAAACTGTCTAATACACCCGTATTATGAGAGATTTTAATACCCAGTAATTTTAATGCTAGAATTTTTGCCCAAGGTAAAGGGAAATAATTATATATTTTTATTACAAACAATTTTAAATTTTTTCTCATAACAAAGAAGCGGTAATTAAGATCTTGCAAATTTCTACGAAATATGCCCTCTTTTGGTGCATTAACTAAATTAAGGAGAATTAAAATTAACTTAGCAAATAGTAAAAGAAAGAGAATAAATATTACATAATATAAAACAATTGAAATTGGCAAAAAGCAAATAATTATTATGGGATTGATCCAAAATGAAAAAAGATTAAAGAAAAACATGAAAATTAGACTCGTAGGAAAAAATGATAACCAAATTAAAATAGGGTAAAGCCAGTATAATTTGTTTTCTTTTACATGATTGCTAGTAATTATCATAAAATTCATCTCAATTTATTTTTATATTTTATGGGAGTTAGATCATGCATGTTTAGATTAAGTACCTGAATTAATTCCTCGTTTGTAATTTTTGTTAAAGGAGAATTATAATAAATTGAATTTCCTCTAAGGATTTTACATTTCACAGTTATTGATAATGGTAATAAAGAGACATTTTGCTCAATTTCAGTACCTGGAGCGATACAACAATTATCTGGGATAACAACATTGTTTCCAATAGTAATCTTTTTTATAGTTAAATTTTTATCCCACAAATGATTTGCTATTAATACTTTTCCTAAGTATACATTGTTTCCCACCTCTAAAAACTCTTTGGCTATAAAGCCATCTTCAATCACTGTATTTCTGCCAATTTGACAATTCCCTATAAAATTAAAAGCGAATTTAAGTAACCATGGAAACGGGCTTTTTTTTATTTTCCATCGGACATATCTCAAAAGAAAAGAGCGCCTGAAGTAATATTTAAAATCTTTGTTTTTATTCTCCCAATCGAAAACTCCTTCTTTACAGGGATTTATATATTGGATAATTCTATAATAGAGTTTAGATATTAAGATTACTACTAATAGGTTTATTAGATAAAACAATATAAAGATTAAGGGAGTAAAACTAAAAGTTATAAGAGAGAGAGAATTTGTAAAAATGGAGTAAATATTGGGACTTTGTAGAAAAAATGGAATAAATAATTCTGATCCAAAATAAATTATACCTAAAATAGGAATTGCATTAGATACAAAGTAAACGGTGCCAAATATAAACAAATCAAAAATCAAATTCTTCTCAAATTTTTCTCTTTGTAGCTTTTTTTGTTTTGAATCACTTTTTTCCTCCCATTCATCATTATTTTTTAACATCTTGAACATTGTCTCTCTTAATTTTTCAATTGAATCATTTGAATATCTATCTTGAAAATTTACAGGATTGATAGGAAAACCTGTATAATGGGAGTTCGATTTTAAAGTCTGGTTAACTTTTGTAGCAGACATCGTTCCTATAATAGCATTTTTACCGATTTGTGTTCCGGGGGCAATGAAAGAATTTGATCCAATGATTACATTTTCTCCAATATTGACTTTCTTAATAATTAAAAAGTCATTAAAAACCATACTAGCTTTTATCGAGCTTCCTTTACCAAAAGAAACATTGTTATCATATTCGATAAATTCTGAATCATTGTTAAACCACTTTAGATTTATTTTATCAATAATGGGTAAAGGTATAAATTTCGAAATCCATATTGGCCACTTTTTTATTACTGCTCTTAAACTCCAAAAAAAGTAATCAGGATCTTCATTAGTTCTCTTAAAGACCCCCTCCTTAGGTTTATGAACGAGATTGATTATTATCAACAGTATCTTTGCGATTAGAATAGATGTTAATACTAAAGTTATATATCCAAAATAAATTTGAAATGGTAATAAACAAATGAACATCAAGCTATTATTTTCAACTAGTTTCCAAAATGCAAAAATCTCTAGAAGTAAAGGGAGCGTAGAGCCCCAGATGATAGTAATATAAAAAACAATAAAAGATTTTGATGCTAAAGTATTAGTAGTAAATGGTCCATCTTGAATTGAAACAGGTGTAGACACTAATCCATCATATTGAAATTCATGTTAAATTGTAAGATTAGTATATTTTTTAGCAATTAAATCTTACGTTAATGAGTATAAATATATTGATGGAATTCGCTGATCATATAAAGAAATAGCAAGTGGAATTTAAAAGAAATTATTTAAATCCTCTAAAGGCTGGTTTATTCTCAGGCATTTTCTTTTTCTTTTCACCAGTTGTCAAGAGATGCCATGTACTATTGACTCCAATTTCTTTTAATTTCTTGCGTTCTTCATCCAGTGATATATCATTATTATTTTGATCTTCACTCATGACATAAACCTATAAAATCTTGAAATTTAATAAACTAGTATACTTCAGCTTAATATATTTTTCTTAATTTAGAATTAATAATGCTTAGGAGATCTCATTATTAAGCTCAAGAAAAAAATAATAACAATAAACTCAATAAAATTTTAAGTCTTTAGTTTTATAATTTATTAAAAACATTCGTTTGAAAAAATTAAATATACCATATAAGGTAATAATAATGGCAAATTGTGCTCATTGTGGAGAAGAAATAGTTGGAGATCCTTTTCATTGTAGTGAATGTGGGTATAATTATTGTATAATACATAAAGATCCAGTAAATCATGATTGTAATATAGTAAAAGAAAGTTTAAGATTACAACAATCACCAATGGTTACCCAAACTTATAGTCAGATATCACCACCTACACCAGTTTCTCAAGTACAACCATATCAGCAACCAATTGCCTCTGAAGTAGTTCGGGGGACTATAGATGGAACGTATACTTGGTATCGCCAAGAGAGTCAAGTCCCTGTAGATGCGTTTGATCCGGACTCTGGAATTAAATTTAAAGGAATTTTGTTACCTCATAAATCAGAATTGTTTCATTTCCTAATTGGTGTATCGCTGATTTTTATTATTGGGGTTATAACGTTCTATCCTAGTTTGATCAATTACCCAGGATATCAATGGGCAATTTTCATGTTAGCAGGTTTTTATGCTACTGCGTTTCTCTTTCATGAATTGGGGCATAGACAGGTAGCGGTACATTTTAAACTTCAAACAAAGTTTCGATTGTTAACTTTTGGAATGATTTTAACAGTTTTTGGAGTAATTTTTAACATTTATTCGCTACTATCCGGTGGACCAAGTTTCCCATCCTTAGCCTTACCTGGTGCAGTTGTTGTTTTAGGTTTAAGTAAAATTGATAGAACTACTGGCTTGTGTAAAGCAGCGGGACCGACAGTGAATCTTGTATATGGTACTTTACTGTTTATCATATCTTTCATAATTCCGGTTTATCTTTATCCACTCAACATGTTAATTGGATTAGCTGCAAATTTGAATTTTATGTTAGGTACTTTTAATATGATTCCCATTGGTATCTTAGACGGGCAAAATATTTGGAAATGGAACAAAAAAGTATACATTGCGCTTTGTGGTTCCTTACTGGTGCTATTAATAATAACTTATATGATTATCTACGCACCAATCGGTACAAACCCATATATTCCATAATCTTAAAATTTTGATTATAACTTTTTATTTCCTTTATTTTTATATGTTAAAATCATCAAAATTAAATGTTTAAGATTCTATAATAAAAAGTAAAGATTATGAAGGATGATAGTTTTAAATTATTAACTCTTGAGTTTTTATAAATTTAATTTAAGCATAAAATCATAAAATCAATATTGAAGTGATTTAAGGTGACTTATTGCGAGTTTTGCGGTGAACTAATTACTTATTTACCATTTACTTGTAAATACTGTGGAGGAACCTTTTGTAAAAAACATCGATTACCTGAAAATCACGAATGTACATTTGAACTAAAACATGTACCTGTTGTCCCTATTACTCAGAGAGAGCCTCAACATTACCAAGAAGCTCCAATAAAAAAGACAACGTCAAGAGTTACTTTAGATCGAAGTCCTAAATCATTAAAGAAATATTTAAGAAGACAAGATAAACAAAACGAAAGAACATTAAGATTATATCAAAAACCTTATAAAAAACCATCCCAATATAGGGGGACTAAAATCATATTTTTTACAATCATAATTTTCTCTATAACAGCTTTAGTTTTTGATTATTATGGGATCACGGAGTATTTCTATTTAAGTTTACATGGATTAGTATATAAATTCACATACTATACTTTTTTTACAAGTCTCTTTGTTAGTTCTGGTGATGTGTTAAGCTTACTTTTCTTATTTTTAATTTTATTTGTTTTATATTTTATGGCTAGAAATATTGAAGCAAGCCAAGGAA
>JBHLPN010000187.1:0-6353 GCA_048939445.1 Promethearchaeota archaeon
TTATTGTAATCAAAATAATCAAACGCAACTCTGAAATTCTCACGTTTTTTTAAAATTGTATTCCAACTTAATCCCGCTTGAGCACCCTCTAATATTAAAAATTCAAAAAGAAGCCGATCATTATGAATAGGAATACCCCACTCATTGTCATGATATTTTTTCATCTGAAGATCATTTCCAGCCCACGCACACCGTTTTACCATTCTAAACACATCCTTTTAATACCATTAGAGATTAATTTATGAAAATTGGATAATTCCAACAGAATTATTAAAGATATTTTAATTAAAAGAAAAGAATTAGTATTTAATAGCTTTAACAGCATTATTTGTTATTGCATCTAGTACCTGTGGCCAAACTTGTGGTGGTAAACTATGACCCATTCCTTCTATAATAAGTAAATCTGCTCCTGGTATTGCTTCAGCAGTGTCCTTACCCCCTTCAACTGGAACTAGAGGATCAACTTCTCCATGAATTACAATTGTGGGTATTACTATAGACTTTAAAGCTTGCTTACGATTACCAGTAGCTAATATTGCTGCTAATTGACGTGAATAACCGGGTCGGTAATTTGAACGATCATATGAGGCTGTAGCAAACCTATGTGCCCTCTTCTCGTCAAAGGGAATACCAGTACCATGAACAACTCGCATACGATTCACTCCCTCCTCAATAATCGCTTCACGTCCTATTGGTAAAGGTTTAATTAATACTTGCATTGCCTCTGGTGTTGGGCGAGGTAAATCAGGATCACCTGTAGTACTCATGATAGAAATAAGAGATAAGATACGTGAAGGGTGTCTATATGCAATAACTTGAGCGATCATCCCTCCCATAGATGCACCACAAATATGAGCTTTATCAATATTTAAGGCAGTTAAAAGTCCAACTGCATCATCAGCCATATCTTCTAATGTATATGTAGCCTCAATTTTTTCCCCTTTTTGTGCAGAAATGTATAATTTCATCAAATCTGGTTCACCTGCTTCTTCAAATTTAGTAGATAATCCCACATCGCGATTATCGAATCGGATCACATAAAATCCACGTTCTACAAGTCTTTTGCATAATTCTTCATCCCAATTGATCATTTGTGCGCCAAGTCCCATAATCAATAATAAGGGTTTTGATGAAGGATCACCAAATGTTTCATATTCAATTTCAATATTATTAGCTTTAGCCTGAGGCATTATCTTATTCCTTTTATTTTAAATCCAATTTAATTTAGTATCTATATACTTTTATAAATTTTAAATTATACCAATTATAGTAGGACCAAACTTAATTATTTCTTTTTTTTAATTCTGAAGTAATTGAATATAGAATAACCCACAAACGTATTAAAATGAGACGTAAACTATAAAAATAATAATTAAACTCATACCAAAGATAAGTGAATATTTTAAATTCGTTTTACTGTCATATTGTTTCTTAATATTCTCAGTTATTTTTGCTCTTTTGTATAGTTTACAAATATTCGTTTTTCTAGGTATATTATTCATATATGAACTGATGGAATTATCATATGGAATTAGACTTTGTGAGTATACTTCGTTTTTACCATAAAAGGTATAAATATAAAGAATTTCCGGAATTAAAAGAGCTCCCAATATAGGATTTATTATTAATGAGTAAAATAAATAAAATAAACTACTAAAGATAAGCGTATAACAATAGTAAATGTAAAGTGGATTATTCCTAATAAATTTATATATTATAATAATAATTAATGGACCTGAAAGACTAAAACCAATAATTGAAGTAATAATATTTTTGGATAAAATTGTCAATGAAAATAAAATTATTAGAAAATTCATAAATGCTATACTTATATCAATATAATTTACAAATGCTTTTTTGAAAATGTAGTCTATATTATCATCCATGATATTTTCTAAGAAGTTGATTAATATTGTTTTTTTATTAAAGCTTCGAGAAATAATGAGTGTTTAAATAATATAAATATTTGGCTGGAAAAAAAGAGAAATAGTAAAAAAATTTTTAATATATTTAATCTGTGTGAGCAGATATAATTAGATCCGCAAATAGCTTCATATCATTTAATAACATGTTTAATTTATCTTGGGAGTCTCTATCCAGTTCTCCCGACTTCATAACAAGTACTGAAATAATGTATTTAAAAATGTGGAGCTCAATTTCCTTTCCATCACCGTCTCTGCCCCAGAATTTCGAAGAATCTGCCATAAAAATATTTTCTCGAACTGTATTGCATGCATTAATAAAATCTCTTAAATCCCCCCGTAATGTCAACCCACTGCTAACACCTTGAACATTATGAACTATAACATTACCTGATATATCAGCAATAATTACTTTTGCTTTGATCTCATCAAGTTGTTTTTCTGCTTTTTCTACATGAGCCTTCAATTCAGCATATTCAGAAATTAAAATATCTCTGAAAACTTTCGCTAATTTATCCTGTTCGTATATACTTGTAAGCATAAAGTCAAAATCATAATCTTTAAACAGACCCAAGAATATTTCTTTTGCGTTTTTCACATTTGTATCAAGAAGTTCCTTCTGATATTCCTCAGTATCATACTTATGTAAAAATAAGAAAATCTTGGGTTTTTCATTGTTCTTACGATAAAGATCTAAAAGGTTAATAAAATATTCTTTTGCATCTTCGAATGTGTTTGGTTCATGAAGTGATACAATAGGAATTAAAATATCTGTTCCGCGAAAGATTTCAGGTTTCTCCATATATTCTTTGCGAAATTCTTCTTGACCCCCAAAATCAAAGATTCCGACTTGCAAACCTAAGAATGGATGCCTTCTTGTTTCATAAAGTATTGTTGGTGCTAAACCTTTTGTATCTTCTGGCCTTTTCGCAGCAAAAGCAACAGAATATACACTTGTCTTACCACATCCACTTAGTCCAACTAAACTTATTTTCATTTTTGACTTTCCTTTTTTTAATGGTTTTTATAATAATTTATTTCATTTAACTTTTTTAATAAAATTTAATGTAAATTTTTATTCTTTTGGGGCTATTTTAAGTGTTCTGGAAAAAATCTTTCCAAACGCTTCAGTAGAAGCTTCAACTAATACATTTGCTTTAATAGGTTCACCATCTGGTATATCTAAGGGATATCCTACTTCTATAGTTTCAAAGGGAAATATTTCTCTGACAGTTGTTATCCAAGGCCTTTTCTCAAAGAGTTCCTCAACTGTGACAATTCTAATTTTCAAGTCTTCTAAAACGTAACCTATAGTATTTGTTAATGAAATGTTTAGTATTTTATTTTCTTCATTTAAATCTTTTGAAACACTTAGGAATTTTCTAGCACCTAGGGGAGGTTGTACAACATCAGGTTCTGCTTCAGGTTTAGTTTCAATACGTGGTTCTTCTTTTTCGTCTGAATCTCGTACAATAAACACTTTCCTTTTTTGTATAGTGTATTGTGATACTTTTTTGAGTTTTGCCAAAAACAATACTGCATTTAAATTAATGGCATTAAAAGGCTCTATTTTGATATAACCCTTTTCAGCAGCATCTTCTATAATTTCAGTCCCAATTCCAGTTCTAGAAAACACAGTGTTTTTGTTCGCGCCACTCCCAACAGAACCAACAGAAATATCTGCATTTTCAGCAGTTAAATCAGTACAAAAATTACAACTCGAGGATTTAAACTTATCCAATTGCTTAATAGTGTATGACTTAATTGGGTCTCCTTGTAGATCATAATACAAATGGAATTTACCCTTATTAATATCCATTTTTTGAACTTTTGATAGATCTATACCCTCCTTTTCAAAGAAAGGATAAATTGCGTCAGGAGCAAATGAATCCATACAAAATAATCCTATTTTAAGAACATGACACCTCATAAAGTATTTCAACATACCAGTTGGGCTGTCGAACATCTTTGCAACTGCATCTATATTGCATGGAGTACCAACAAAAGCGATCGATCTAAAATCCTCTCTAACTGCATTCATAAGAGCCTCAACTGTTTGAGAGTGACTATAAATTGAACCTGAAGATTTAATCGCATCATCTTTACTGGTTATGATTTGAGCAACAGGATACCAGGGTTTATTTGGATCTTTCATTGTGACTACAGCAGCATCGATTAAATGTTCATCAAACAAATAACAGAGTAAACTTGTTACCGTTCCCCCATCCTGACCTCCAATTACCTCAGGAATGTTTGTATTTGCGACATAACCAGTCTTAAAATCCCCCATTAATTGATAAGGATCTGTTATAGTTCTAGGACATTGATTATAACAAATCCCACATCCAGTACATTTTCCAATAAGCTTTGGTTGCCCTGCTAAATCATCCCACTCCAAAACGGGACAAACAGCAGCACAAGTGCCACATTCGGTACATATTCCTGTGCGAACGATTTCCTTCATTAGCATGCCAAAAGAATCTTTCTTTCCCTCCAATTTCTTTTGAATATACTCAAAAGAGTATTCATATGGAGTTTCGGTTTGTTCTGTTTTATCTTCAGTCATGATTTTTAATTGAAAAGCTAAATTAAATAATTAAAATTTGTAAGTTCTATTTAATAAAATAGCTTTTGTAAAAAAAATATTATTAAATTAGGGAATAACCGATTACCTTATTTTACAAATATTTAGAAAAAGTTATGAAATTTAAAATTAAATCTACTAAGAGTTCTCCAATTCAAGTCTTTCTTCAATTTTCTTTATTGCATTTGATGCATAAATTCGTACAACTCTGTGGAAATCATTAACCCTTTTAATTAATGCATCTAAAGCTTGTTCTCTGCCAAACTGTTCTAATAGTTTGATTAAACTGAGTTTTACTTTATAATTTTCACTTTCTCTTGTTCGTAAGAAATCTGTAAGAACTGCCAAGTTTTTATTTAATGCTCTTGATATTTCTTGTTTATTATCTTTCACTCTATACCAATTATTTTGAAATACGTTATAAATGGCATCAATTGCGACTTTTTTTATAAGCCAATAGGCAGTTTTATCTTCTATAACATTCAGTAAGTCTCCTAAGGGTTTTACACTCCCAATCTTTCCTAACGCTATAATTGTATTCTTTCGTACATCTAAATTCCTAATTTCTAGTAATTTACATAAAGGCTTTACAAATTCTTCTTGACCAATTTCACCTAAAATAAATGCGACACTTTCTCTGACTGTATTATTCTCTTTACTTAGAGAATTATATAAATATTCGTATGAGGCATCTTTATTGTATTGATAAATCCTTTTTATTGCATCTAAAATATAAAGTTTCATGTCTAAATCGGTATATTCGAAACTTACGTCCTCAATATCTAAAACATCCAATAACTCTGGGACTGCTGATAATTCTCCAATCTCTCCTAAAGCTTCAATAGCAGCTACGCTTACCTCGTTATAAATATTATCTAAATTAGATATTAATAAATCTACACTTTCTTTGAGTCTTAATTTACCACATAATACCACTGCATTTTTCTTAACTATAAAATCATCAATTAATAAGAGTTTGATGATATTATCTTCAATCTCCTTTCCTAATACAGTTAAAATTGTGATAACAGCATCCAATAAATTAGTATCTTCTTCTTTTAGAGTGTGTGTTACAGCTTCTAAAATCTCTTTTTTATTCTTAATTAAATCAGATAAAATTTCAGGATATTTTGCTTTAATATAACTGTTATCTTCAAAAGACACATTAATACTCGATATTTCATACCCAATTAGTTTTATTAATTCAGCTTTATGATTCCTCGAATACTTCTTATTCCTTAATGAGTTTAATAACAAACCTATTAACTTTTCAGGATTTAAACTTAATAATTCAATTGATACATATTCTCTAATTGAGTTATAAGTATTATCTAATTCATTAATAAAAATTTGTATCTCAGGATCCTCAAATCTCGTCTTTTGTATGGCTTTTAAAATTGATAATTTAATATCTTTCTTAACTGGCTCTTGTTCTAACATCCATTTTAATGGCTTTAACGCTTTCTCATTTTTTATGCGACCCAAAGCTTTTGCTGCTTCACATTTGATTTCAATTGCGTCATCAGAGATTAAAAGGTTTTCAAATATCTCATAGCACTCACTTTTCAACTTTATTGAATTATTGCTCACTAAACCCAAATATTTAATTGCTTCTTTTCGCTTATTATTATCTTTTTCTGTCTCTATAATTTTCGTTAGCATATTAGCTGAATTCTCTAAACCAAACTCTTCGCTTCTCTGATATATTTCACGAGGATCAATATTTACTTTTAACATTGATTATGAATTTTGACCTGATTTTTTTTAAAATAATACTTATTATCTTGTTTAATTATCAATTATTGATCACTAATTATAAAAATATTACTCAGATCAAACATAAAGCT
>JBHLPN010000188.1:0-6351 GCA_048939445.1 Promethearchaeota archaeon
ATTCAAGAAGAAAAACATGAACTTCATGAAATTCCTAAGGGAAATAAAATTGAGTTACAGGAGATTCCTACTCACCCAATCGAAGACATTGAAATTGAATCTTCCCAAAAGAATGAATATATAATTGAAGAAAAAAAATCAGAAGTTCTACAAGAAATCCCCGCTCAACCATACAGGGGAGCAATGATAGATTCACAAAAAAGCTTACAATCTCCACCTCTGTCACCAATTCCTCCTTCTCGCTCTACGAATGCAATATCAGATGCTTTTATGGAGCTTAAAAGCTCGGTTTTAGAAGATCAAGACAAAAATCAAGTGACTGCAATTACTCCAAAACCTCCAGAAACTGATGAATTTATATCAAAGCAAAAACGCCTAGAAAAAGATATGACTGAGGTTTTAGGATTTTTATCAAAAAAAATTTCAGTAAAGAAATTAGAAATTCCTAAACCTGAGGAAAAAGAAGAATCAGGAGAAGAAATACCTCCTTCTAGCATGAATGAAATTTTAAAACGGTTACTTAAATTGGATTTAAATATTGAAGCATCAGCTATCATTAAAACAGATGGAACAATATTAGCTTCAGCAATATCAAGTAGAATTTCTGATTCTTTATTTGCTACTATCGGAATGAATCTTTCAATGATGGGATCCGATATAATCCACGGATTAGATGCAGGAACATTAAAATCAATCTCAGTACGGGGCACAGACGGATTTCTTGACCTTGCTCCTATAGATAAAGAAGATCCTAGTGTGAAAGATATGATATTGATAATACTTAGTCATCCAAAAGCTAAAAGCGGAATAATTTCATTCGCAATTAATATAGTAAAAAAGCAGCTGAAAGAGTATTTAGGTATAGAAAAATAAAGACATTTTAATTTTATAACACAGAGAGAAAAATATTTTCAAAATAATCTTTAATTCCCTATTAAAAGTATCCCTAAGATTGGAAAAGTAATTAAACCTTGTTAAAAATATGTATTTTTTTAAAAAAAAAAAAATTTTAAATTAATCTATCAAATTGGCAATTACTTTGAGAAGAAAAGGTGTTATAAGGAAACATACTCCAAATAGTTGCCAGAAAAAGTCATTGATAAATAACCATAAATTGGGACCTTCAATTGCTCCAACATTGATAAAAATAGCATATAAAATTCCATAAACTATTAGAATAATAAGAAAATCAATAAGAAAGGCTGTAAGAGGCCATGCAATCAAGAAAGCCACCACCCCTTTAGTAGATAACATTTTTTTTTCGAAATACCTAAGAATAAGATATGCAATTAAAAGTGATATCAGCATACTTACTCCAAATGCGAACCAAAAAAAGCTAGCAATATAAATGCGAAAATCAAGAAATACTCCAAGATTCACTTGAAAATCCCAAAGCTGAATCACTGCAAGAACAAAAAAAGTTAAACAAATACCAGCAAGGATCCAAGTAGATAAAAATATAATAATTTTTCTAGTGGTTACCAATTGATTCACCTTTTTTAAACTATATTATTTAATAAAGCAAGATGAGAAATTTACTTCTTTGTACATTGGATAGTTACATTATAGGTCGTTCTATAATAAAAATATATTCAATTCTATAATCTTGATAGAATTAAAGCATGTAAATGCAAAAATAAACTAGGTTCTTATTAGGATATCTCTTTTACAACTTTTACATTTTACAATTTTTTTTGAACAAAAATTTTATTGATTTGAATTGTGTTAAAATAGGGTAAATTTTTTGGCAGTTCTTGTAAAAATGAATTCAGTTCATAAATAGAAACTAGAGGAATTTGATTATTATTAATTTTAATACTATTATCTTCTAGAGTGACCATCATTGGTATTAATATAAATGGTAATCTTTTTCGGATTTTTGTCTTAATACCTAATAAATTTTGCAAAAGTATTGAAAAGAATTCAGGATTTTTTTTCAATGCCATAGCTCGTCGAAGTTGTAAATCTGCTGCTTTACTAATAGAACTGAAAGAATCTTTACGCCTCCACTGTTTAGCATCTATAATTAGTATATATTTTAAATTAATTCCAATGATATCAATTTCGTATCTTTTTTGGGAAGTTTTAGATTTAAAATTTGATTTATCTGAAAATCTTACATTTTTCATTGTAAAATAATTATTTCTTGAAAGAATCTCTTGTACCAAGGCTTCAAATCCATCATAATCTAATATCTCGGAAATACTTTTAATGTCCAGTTTTAAAGTATTAACTGTATCTATAATGAACAAAATTTTATTAATAACAACATAGTTTTGGTAATTTCCTCTCTGGAGAGAAATAAAATTAAAATTGTTTAAAAAGTCCTTTAACTCATATTTACTAAATTGATTTAAGAAAGCAATTTGAGAGATCTCCCACCAAACTTCAGTAATATTAGTGGCTGTTTCTCTTAAAATATAATAAATTTCAGTATAAAATTGGTTCAAAGTACCCATTTTCATTGTTTAAAATTAATCATAATGTTAAAATAAAACAGTGAGAGTACAAGAATACTGAAGATTCTTTTAATTGAGAAAATGTTGATAGTTTTTAAAAAAGAATTTGAATAAAAATTATGAAAGAGAACGACAAAACTTAGAGAACCTTACTCTTATAAAATTCTACCATTAGTTCTTAATGAATTATATCTAGATTTTTGAATTTAATCAGTTAATAATTTTTTTTTTTAAGTTTTCAAGATTAATATTAATCAATGTTTATGTTTCAATACTAAATTAAAATTATTTTAAAGGATAATTATGGACTTATTGCCGAAAGTATTTAGGACCGAAGGAAATATCGCTGAATTCGATCCCTCCAAAATTTTTGAAAGTATATTAAAAGAAACAGGAATGAGTGAAGCAGATGTGAAGAATATAACAGAATTAGTTGTAAGAAGAATTGTTAGTTCAGGTATTAAATTTCTTTCTGGACCTCATATAAGAGAAATTGTCTGTTCAATCCTTTCAGAACAACATTTTGAAAATGAACGTAAACTGTATACACGAATTGGAATGCCATTAATGGATTATGAACAAATTCTTGAAAGAGGTCCAAGTGATAAACCATATGAACAGATAAATCCTGAGAAAATACACCACTGGGCTGCAAATCAAATAGCTGAAGAATATACTCATTTAAGAATTCTTAAAGATGAAGAATCTAGAGCTCATCTATCCGGTGAAATTCATATTAATCATCTAAATTATTTTGTTTTGAGACCATTTACCCAAATATGGGACCCTAGATTCATTTTAAAGTACGGATTTCCTCCAATGAAAAATTTAAAGGGATACACCAAACAGAAGCCTGCAAAAAGTCTAAATTCTGCTTTATACCAGCTAAATAAATGGCTCGGAATAATACAAAATGAATTTTATGGAAAACAAAGTTATAATTTATTCAGTACTTTTTTAGCTCCATATGTACAAAATTTATCAGAAGAAGAAACAATTCAAGAAATTAAGAATTTCTTTTTTGAAATTAATCAATTACCTCTCATAATCGGGCGAGAAATTTCACAATCCTCAATTTCCTCTTCATGCTCTATTTTAAATGAAACTTTAGAAATCCCAGCAATAATTCCTGATGGGAAAAATAGAAATGTATATGGAAATTACCAAAAAGAATGTAAAAGACTTTTTAAAGCATTGATTCTGGCTTTTAAAGAGGTATATCAGAAAGATCATCTTCATTCATTACCAAAACATTCTATACTATTGGACAATAAATTTGTAGATTTGATAGAAGATATATATCCGAATTTTTGGAAAGAAATTGAGTTAATACAGTCATTCTCTTTTGTAAATTTATTTTTAGATTCATATAGATCAAAAAATATACCATATCTTTCAAAAGATAAATTTCATAATTTTGGCATACTCCAAAATATTAGTATAAATTTACCCAGAATAGCATTCATTTCTAAAGATGAAAATAAATTTTTAGAAATATTGAGGTCAAATCTGAATATATGTTCAAATATTTTAGTAAAAAAATATGATATAATTAAGAAAAGGATCGATTCAAATAATTTACCCTTTTGCAGTAGTGTTATTGACGGAGTTCCATTATTTAAATTAAAAAATCAGAGCTTGTCATTCAGTTTAGTAGGATTAAATGAAGCATCTAAATACTTAACAAATTATCATCTTCATGAAAATGCAGAAGCCATTAAATTTAGCATGAAAATATTATCTGAAATAAATCAAATATGTTCAGAATTATCTGAAAAGCATAAAAGAGTATTTATATTGAGTGAAAACGTCTCAGAGAAAGCTGTTAATAGATTTACAAAATTAGATTTAAAACAGTATCCAAATCAAGTAAAATTTGTATCTAATAATCAAGGCTATACTAATTCTGTTCATTTCTGTGTTAATGCGGAAATTGAATTATTAAACAGAATTAGGATTCAAGAAGATTTTCATGCAACTATTCATGAAGGAGCAATTGCCTATTTTTCTTTAAATGATTTAAAAAGAAATGATTTTAATGTTAAAGATTTTATAAGAAAGATATCTAAAGATTCAAGAATATCAAGTTTAAAATTTTATTCATAAATAAATTGAATACTTTAGTAAAAAGAGTATTTAATAAGAATGAATTTTTTGATAATAGTAAAGTAATATTAGGATTTTATAATATTTTAAAATTCAAAACGTATTGAACTTTGATATAATAAGAATTTCCTAAATATAAAATGGGGATCGTTTGACAAAAACAAAAGATAAACAAAGGAAACAAAAACCAATAAAAGATATAACCACAGATGATAAACCAAATATCATTAAAGCAATAGTTTTAAGCATATTCGATGAGAATGGACCAACACCTAAAATATTTTGGCCTTATGACTTAGATGAACATGCGGGGTTACTAATTGCTATGAAAACAATTAGTTTACTAATGGGAGATGCTACTTACCAAAATGGAATAGGAACAGAGGGTATTAATTATTTTGGGATACTTCCATTCCCCGATTTAAAATTAAATGGGTTAACTTATTTCTTCCTAATTCCCGAAATCGAAGCTCGAGGAAAAGCGCTAGCAGCAACAATAACAGTATTAATTGATGAGGATAATAAAGTCTTCTTCTATGAAAATATGAAGTATTTAAGAATAATAATGGACAAAGCTGCTACTCAAATTCAATACAACAAGAATTTTACTGAACAAGAATTAATTATAGAAGAATTAAGAGAAGAGCTTGTTGAATTTACTAAAGAATTAAAAGATCCCTATTCTACAAAGAGACAACTAAAGATTTTATTAACTGGCTTAGATAAAGCAGGGAAAACAGTTTTTATGCTTGGAATAAGAAGAAAATACTCTGAAATTATAAATTCATTACCGACTAAAGGAGTTGAAAGAACAGAGGAAAGTATCTTCGAAGAGCAGAACTCACAAATTTTTATATGGGATTTAGGTGGTCAAAAGAAATATAGAGAAAGATATCTTGAACAAAGTGAGATTTATTTATATAATATTGATTTAATGTTTTATTTCATCGATATCCAAGATGTTGATCGAATTGATGAGGCTCTTAATCTATTTAGAAAGATTTTGGATTTGTTAATAGAATTAGATGAATTTCCTCCTATTGTTGTCTGTTTGAATAAATTTGATCCAGATCTCAAGGGATCTAAGGAAATTTTTAAAAATTTAGAAATAATAGCAGATGCAATCAATGAAAATTCTGGTAGATTTTTTATAAAAATTTTCCAAACAAGTATTTTTGATCACTGGAGTCTCATTTCTGCATATTCTTATGGTTTATCTCAACTTAGCCCTAATCGTGAACTATTTAGGAATCAACTGAAAAAATTTGCTAAAAAAATAAATTCAGATGCAATATTATTGCTCAACGAGAATGGTTTAATCTTATCAAACTTCTCAAAATCTGATATTTCTGGAAAAGTCTTTGAAATTTCTGCACCACACTTTCAAACTTTATATAAAACTTTCAAGGAATTTAAATTGCTAGACAAAGAGTTTATGGTGTCTTCTGGAATAGCAGACGAATCTAAAAAAGTTATTTTTAGGAAATTAATCATTGAAAAATATAATTTATATCTACTTCTATTCTTAGAAAAATCCTTGGAAATTGAAAAAATCGAAAAAAATTTACCAGAATTCTCAAAAAATCTTGCTGATTTAATCCATACATATATTTAAGTTGATTAACAAAAATTAAGACTAATATCCATAAGATATCTCTTTTTTGCGTCCTTTTCTGATTATAAGAAAAATTACAATTACTACGGCCCCTACTCCTATTGTTATAAAAATAATCACAAAAAGTGGAAATGGGCTCAAAAGTGCAAGGTTTGATTCAAGAACAGTTAT
>JBHLPN010000189.1:0-6320 GCA_048939445.1 Promethearchaeota archaeon
GATTTAGATTCTGAGGATATAAAGATATGGATTGATACTACTAATCATGAGCCTTACTGTCTAAGTAAAGAATCCAAGTCAGAATTAGAAAAACTCCATTACACTGAAAAAACAGGACAAAAGAGAAAGTTGACTGATTATGAGGGATTTAATCGATTTGAAGAAATTAAGAGGTTTGATTTGTTAGGTGATCAAGAGATTGATATGATCAAGATTTATGGTATAACACCAACGAATATTGGAGGCTCTGGAATAAATATACGTAATATTATGGGGAGTAATGAAAAAAAGGCGTGGGAAGCAGATATTCGGTATCACTTAAATTACATATTTGATAGACAATTAATTCCAGGACTTATTTATAAAATTAAAAATGGTAAGCTTGAAAAATTAAATTTCGAGAAAATAGATGAAAACGCAAAAAAAATGGCTAATGAGCTTCGAGAGTTATTTAAGAATGAAGCGCTAGAAATTCAAGAATTTTCTGAGGCGTTTTTAGATATATTTATTACTCCCATCCCGGATGTTAAACGAATGGCTATGGATATTGAGGTGATGGTTGGTGAAAGAGATTATAAAATCCCCGACCCACGTTTGGCTAAGCAGGAAGTTATTAGTGTGTCATTTGTGGCAACCGATGGATTAAAATTAGTTTATATGCTTGAAAGAGAAGGGTATAAGTTTGAAAATTTACATGAGGAATTCCCTTCAGATGCAAAAGTTATTCTATTCAAATCTGAGAAAGAATTATTAACAGAAACTTTTCGACTTATATGGGAATATCCTGTAGTTATTACATTTAATGGTGATAATTTTGATTTAAGTTATTTATACCATAGAGCTGAAAGATTAAATATTGATAAAGATTTAAACCCGATTCATGTAAGGCGGGGTTTTGGAATTTTATCTAAAGCTGAATGTGATTTAAGAAGAGGCATACATATTGATTTATTTAATCTGTTCTTCAACAGAAGTATTTCTGGATATGCATTTGGGGGTGCTTATGAGAGTGCGTCTCTTAACGCCATTAGTGCTGCCTTATTAGGAGAAGAAAAATTTCAGCATGATGAGATAATTCATGAAATGGAATATGATATACTTTCTTGGTATAATCTCAAAGATTCAATCTTAACATTAGATTTGACTAAATTTAATAATTCTTTGGTTTGGAATTTGATTATCCTTTTATGCAGAATAACAAAAATGCCTATTCATGATATGGTTCGTAGACAAATTTCAACTTGGATTCAAAATATTTTTTATTTTGAACATCGGAGGAAAGAAGCACTTATTCCTCGTCGATCAGAAATAAAGGAGGCAAAACCAGGAGGGATCCTCTCCTCTAAATTTGATGATGAAAAATTTTTAGGAGCTTATGTAGTAGATCCAATCCCAGGAATACACTACGATGTAGTGGTTATGGATTTTGCTAGTCTATATCCATCTATTATAAAGGAATATAATCTTTCATATGAAACAGTTTTATGTCCTCATAAAGACGACGAAGATAATCTTGTAAAAGGGACCCCATATCATATATGTACACATAAAATGGGAATCTTTGCTTATGTAGTTGGATTTTTCAGAGATATAAGAGTAAAATACTTCAAACCTAGATCAAGTGATAAAAATCTAACAGAAAAACAACGTAATTATTATTTAACAATTCAACAAGCACTAAAAGTGTTTATAAATGGCAGCTATGGTGTTTTTGGGTCGCAAAATTTCCCATTATTTTGTTTACCTGTTGCAGAAAGTACAACTGGGATTGGACAATATTCTATTAAACAAACCATCAATAAGGCTGAACAATTAGGAGTAGAAGTCCTATATGGTGATACAGATTCTGTTTTTCTTAAAAACCCAACAAAGGATCAGATGATGCAAATATCCGAGTGGAGTAAAAAAGAACTCGATCTTGATTTAGAAGAGGAAAAAACATATCAATTCCTAGCCCTTTCTGAGAGGAAGAAGAATTATGTTGGCATTTATAAGGATACTAAATATACAGATATTAAAGGCTTGGTAGCGAAAAAGAAAAACACTCCAGAATTTATCAAAACTGTGTTTAGTGAAATGATTGAAATCTTGAAAAGTATCACAAATAATGGGGAATTTGTAAAAGCTAAAGATAAAATTATAGAAATTGTGAGATCTAACCTAAAGAAAATTGGAAAACCAGATACTTTTACTCTGGAGGATTATGCCATTAATATTGGATTACAGAAGGATCTAAGGAGTTATACAAAAGTTGTTCCTCAACATGTGAGAGCTGCATTAGAATTAAGAGAGGTAACAGGAAAAGAATATCAGAAAGGTGAAACTATTAGTTTTATTAAAAGCAAGGGAACCATTGGAGCTAAAGCGCTTGAACTTGCTAAATTACAGGATATTGATACCAAAAAATATAAGGAACTTTTAATCTCTGCGTTAGAACAAGTGTTAGATGCCCTTGGTATTACATATGAAGAAATCAAGGGTATTAAGAAGATGGATGCATTTTTCTAATTTTTAAAATACTTCATATAATTAAATAAACCAAACCCAATGTTAATGAACAAAATATTGGGTTCAAAATATTGTCATCTATTTTAAGATTCAAAACGTCAATGATAAGAAATGTTAGTGCTCCAGCAAATGCGATTATTATGATTTTTAAAATTGGAAATTGTTGCTCAAACATCCATAGAGCTAAAACACTTATTCCAAAAGATACTAAGAATCCAGAGATATATCCTATTAAAGTTTTATTTGAAGATTTAGGAATATGAATTCTACCAAATCTGAGTCCAAGTATAGATGCTGTACCATCACCTAAAGTAGCTATTAGTGCTGTAGCGGTAAATACACCAAAAGGAAGGAAGAGGGTAGGTATAAGTGATAAAACTAAGGCAACTGGTCTTGTAAATTCGTAAATCTCGTTCTTCTTTAAAGTTTTCCCTAAGGTATTGGAGATACAAGTTGGGAGTAAATGATAAATATTCCCTCTATTAAAGATATGTGACAAACGAAGATAATCCAACGCAGCAAATATGATGATCCCTGTATAACCAACTGTTAATATTAAAAATATCCCATATTCTGTCCCTGAGATTCCCCAGAATTGATCTGCGTCCCACATCTCATCCCAAATATAGACAGCAAAAAGCCATAAAAAAATAATAATCACTGCAGGTAGTAAGTGGAATATTTTTCTATGAACATCAGTTTTTAAAGCATTTTTTCTATTATTGAGATTTTTTATATCCATTAAAGTAAATTGATCCATAAATTTATCGATAGCTCTATCAACTCTTAATTGTGGTTTTCTCTTCAATACAAATTGATATTGATAATATAAAATAAAAAAAATTAACAACGGGGCGTATATACATATAATTTGAAGAGCCAGGCCTTCAAACCATTGTACTTGACTTGTATCTCTTATAAAAAATAATGGATAAACGACACCAGCTACAACCCATAACATAAATATCAAAAATGAGTTTGTAAAATTATGATCTGGATACTTATTTTTCAACTTTAGAGCGAAATACAAATGAGCAAATCCGTTCGATATATAAAAAAGGGTAACTGGTAAAGTGAGACAATTATAAACCATAGTATAACTAAACTAAGATTTTAAAAATACATTATGAAAAAAATAAGAATTAATAAAAGAAAATAAAAAGGAGATCATCCTGTTTTTAAAAATTATATAAAAAGTAGTTAGAACCCTAATAAAAGGATATCATCGAAACTATATAATAAACTATTTTTATTTTTTTTATTTCATAATTATTTGAAAAAATATACTTAAGTTTAATTTATATTTTAAGTTCATTCTAAGTTCGTCAAATAAATCTATTTATACAATAATTTCTAAAACAAAATAGAAGATGTAATTTAATAGATTAAATTATCTATAAAGAACGTTTTAGAGAATCAAAATGAATGACAGTAATAAATATTCGATTGATTTAGATTTAGAAATAAAATATCAACCATTGGAAATTATTGATATTCCCCAATTAATAGAAGAATGTACTAGTAAATGGAAGAATTTATCCCTTTGTAATGTTAATGATTCTGTTATCAGATTGGCGGTTCTCGAAGGAGTATTTTATTGGCATAAGCATGAAAAAGAAGACGAATTCTTTTTCGTTATTGAAGGTACACTCTTAATTGATTTGGAAGATAGAGTAGTTGAATTAAAATCAAATCAAGGTTTTACTGTACCTAGAGGTGTAATGCATCGAACAAGAGCCCCTTCTCGTACTTCAATATTAATGATAGAACAAAGTACTACAAAACCAACAGGAGATTGAAAGTAATTCAAAACATTCAGAACTCACTCAAGTTAATCGTGAAAACTCTCTATAGCACGGAATACATTCTTAATTATTTCTTTAATAGTTAATGTCATATACTTTTTTACTTTTTAAATTCATTAAATTTAAAATATTGAAATGTGGCGAATTTCTGAAAAATCTTTGCAAGAATAAAATAAGGAATTTTAAAATAAAATATAAAAAATTAAAAATAAGTATAAAATTAGAGCCCTAATAAAAGGATATCATCAATTGCTTTGTGGAGTTTCTTTAAATTATCTTTTCCAAGGGCTTTATCAACTTGTACTTTTAAATCTAAAGCAGTACTTAACGCTTTAAAAAATGTATTTTGAAGGATATCATTAAATTGAGATTTTTCACCCTTTTGTTCCTTAAATTCATCTACTCGTCTAAGCATTGCTTCTTCATAATCTTTCGCTGTTGATGTCCTAAGCTGTGCGAGTTTACGGATTTTCATCCCATCTTTATCCTCAACGAATTCTTCTGGCACTTATGCATCCTCCTCCTTCTTAATTCCCCCATCACGGGCTACTTCTTGTTCAATTTCTTCTATAGCTTGTCCTGTGGTTGTATCGAATTCGTCCCTAACTTTTGCGGTGACCTGCTTGGCAATTTGTTTCTCAATAATAGGTCTATGAAGCGTATTCATAGTACAGAAGCTAATTTCTTTTACGCTTCCATCTGGCATTGCAATGCCAAAATGGACAATACATCTCTTAGCTCTCTCAAGATCCATATTATAAGCGTCTTGGAAGTGCATACTCGATAGTAGCAAGGCTCCATAACTAAAAGAGCTTACGCTCTCCCAATCTCCTCGCATTAATAACCTTGAGAACATTTCCATAAGTTTTCCAGGTTTCTTCATGTATTGTAAGACTCCAAGCAAAAATCGCGCTCGAAGTTGTGTTTTATCCAAGAAGTTCAATCCTTTATCTAGTGTCTTGCCAAAATCACCCAGTAGATCTTCAAATACTTTAAGTGGTTTCTTTTCTTTATGTTTTATTTTAGCCCAAAAGCGGTTTGCAAAATCTATAACCTTTAACGGGTCGAAATACTCCATAATTGGTTTCATCTCGCCAGAATCAGGGTCTACGATCATATATGACGCGAAGCCGCAATCAGGGTGGCAAGTAAACTCAATAGGCTCAACGTCCGCCAAATAGGCTATAACTCTACCAAATTCTACAATGGTAGTTAAGGGATACCACGCATTTTCCATGCTAATCTTACCTTCAGTTTGTTGTTCTATAATTTTGAGCACATCAGCATTGGTGATTCTTAAATCTTGTCTTTCCTCAAATGCTATACGCCCGCATAGAGATACTGGTTGAAAAGTAATACCACGGACAACATCAACATTATCAATTGAATATTGAATAATGTTTCCAACTTCAATATCCGTAACCCCTTTAGCAATTGTAGCAACTAATACAATAGAATCTAGTCCAGCTTTACGACAATTATCGATAACTCTTTGTTTGTATGCCATAAGATTTTTAATTCCACGAGTTTTTTCATAAGTAACATTGTTAATTCCATCAAATTGGAAATATAATGTATCTAGACCCGCCTCTTTTACCTTTTTAGTCCATTCGAGACCACCATTTTTCTTTTGAAATCCATAACCATTCGTAGCTACAATGACTTCCTTAAATCCATTATCTTTTGCCATTTTACAAATTTCAGGAAAATCTTTCCTAACTGTTGGCTCTCCACCAGTAAACATAATAGCAATGGCAGGCATCGGTTTATTTCTGAAATGTTTCATGATACGGTCGATTTCTTCTAATGTGGGCTCAACCAAGTAGCCTGATTGTAAAACATTTGCATAACAAAAATTACAGTTGAAGTTACAACGATTTGTAAGATCTATCAAAGCTAATGAGCAAGACGAGAGGTGCTGTTCACATAATCCGCAATTATATGGACAACCTCTTGGATCTTCCCCAACACAATCAGGAGGATTAGCTTCACCATCTTTATCAAATT
>JBHLPN010000190.1:0-6311 GCA_048939445.1 Promethearchaeota archaeon
TACTGCGCGTGTAATCCTGTTGAGCTTTATTGCATAATATGAAATAATTTGAGAGAATCCAATGAACATTAGAATGTTCCAACCCCATAAATTTGCAGGGAAAGGAACTGCAACACCTGAGGTCATTAAAGACATAGGATTAAAAAGCACACCAATAATAATAATTACTGCTCCTCTTGTTAAAATCCCATTACGAATTGCTTTTTCTGACATTTTTCCTTTTTTTCTTTTATAACTGAAAACTACACTAAGAGCCGAAAGAAAAACGAATAAGGAAGGACCTAGAACATCCATAAAAGCAAATACAAGTCCATATACATAGATCCAATCGCTATCAAACCAACTAACAGCACCATGAGCTAAAATTATCCATACAATTGCAAATCCTTTAACAAAATCTATTGAAGCAATACGTCTAGATGTATCAATTTTAAAATCATTGTTGAATTCTTTTTCATTTGTAGTTGACATTCTTGATCCTACTCAATTCATTAAATAAATAAGGAAAACAATAATTTCCTAAGTAAAATTTTAATATTAATAATATTGAACATTTATAGTATTTAAAACCTTATTTTTATCATTAAATTTCGCAAGCTCTACCCGTAAAAACCTCTTTTTCTTAAAAATAGTTTTTATAATTCCCCTTAAATTACGATCTAGCTTGATTTACATAATATACAACCAAGCAGTAGTATAATAACATCAACAATATTAATCCTCCAGCATTAAACGGGAAAAAAACATAGGTTAGATAAAAAATCCCCCAGAAAACTACTATTAGTATGGCTAAAAGATAGTGAATATATTTGAACATTTTATAATATTTAAAATTCTTATTGATGAGAATAAAAAATATTAAAAAAGGTGTTAAAATAACAAGGTGATGAGGCCAAGAATCAAAATAAACAATTAACAACACTAGTAATGCTCCAAGATATCCATTGATTAAACTAAACGTGTGATTAGAATTTTGAATATATAATAAATATATTGGGATTAAGATTACTAAGGTTATGATGATAAAAATTAAAAATCCGCTTATGTCCACATCAATTAATTGCAAGGTAATCAAGACAATTCTAGTAAGACTGAATGATGGATTGATTTCGATACCTCCATCAATAGCATAAGTATACTCTCCAGTAAGATTAATTTTAATAAAATCTGTTAACATTTGTGGATAAACTAAAAAAGGTATTCCTGAGAACAGCAATATTGTTATAGGACCTAGACATCTTATAAAAGATTTTCTAAAATTAAAGTTTACTTTCTTGGATTCTCCACTATAGTGTAATACTATTAAAAACGGTAAGAGAATAATTAAAGTAGGACGAAATAAAATTCCTAATCCTAATAAAAAACCTCCAATCAATTCATTCCTAACACCTCCTTTCAGAAAATATAATAGAGAAGAAAGAATGAAAACAGAAACTATTATATTAATCTGTCCTAGGAAATAATTCATAAATTGTGGTAGCATTATTAGAAAAACAGCGCTTTGATGAAGAACAGATTCATTTTCTGCTTTATCAAAGATATCTTTAAAATTATTTAATTTATAGTTAAAATTTGAGTTGTTTGATGATCTCTTGTAAATCTGAATGATTTTGTAAATTAAATAAATTATTAAGAGGTTTAAAGAAAAATTGAAAATTTGGAATATAAAATACCCGAGTCTTAATCCTAAAATTGAAAATGGTGTAAAAAAGTAGGCAGAAAGGGGTAAATATCTAAATGGAAATGGGGAAAGCAATGAGTTATATAAATTAGGCAAATCTTCTAAAACATTCAAACCAGCATAGTAAAAAGACAAATAATCACTTTCATTAATATTCATTAGAGGACTTTCTAAAAAATAAAAGAAAATAAATGTTAAAAGCAAATAAAAAGCATTAACAATACAAGAAAAAAAAAAAAATAGTCGCGTTTTGTACATTAGAAATCTTGTCTTATCTATTCAATAAATATTTTAAATAATTATTAATTTCCATCGTCCTTACTCAATTTTTTCATGAAGTCTTCCATTTTTTTTACTTTTTCGCGTTTTTTTATCTTTGTATACATCTTTTTAGTTGTTTTCTTAACCGCTTCACCTGATTTTTGGCCAATCCGCCCTAGCTGAACCATTAACCATTCTGGTGATCCAACACCATTTGCATATTCCATCCAAATATACATAAGAGCACCTAGAAATGCAACATATGAGAGACTAACCATTAGAAAGAAAATAACATCAAATTGATCAAGATATATGGGGATAAATAAGAAATGAATAAGGAATAAACTCAATGATACTTTTCCAAAATAAATTAAAGTATTAGTGAAGCTATTAGATTTCTTCTTGATATCGATAAAGTAAAAGAAAATTCCAATTATTAATAATGCCGCACCCTGATTATAAAACATATTGGCACTTGTTCCTCTTATTAAAAAATTTGGCATTCCGGGAATATAAAAAAATGCTTGGTTATTAGCAATTTTCCAATTAACTAAATGAGGATACTCAGATAATCCACCAATTATTGATAAATCCGTTTCTAACGTCCATCCTGGTTCCCAAATAGTAAGATTTATACCATCAGGAAAGAAGGCAAATATTCCAATTAAAATAAAAATTACTCCCCACACAGCAAATATTCTGAACAAACCAATGTAAGCATCTTTTGTTCCTTTATTCATTGCTTCATAAATATATTCACCAAAAATTGTAGAAATAAAAGAAATTGAAATCCACGGAAGTAATGTCAAATGAGGAGTTGGAGAGGTTATAATATAATGTAAAATGATTGACAATATATTTCCTTCTACTTTTCCTAGATATAAAATAGCTCTTAATGTAGGAGACAGAAGGATTATTATTATTCCTATTAGAATACGCCATGATTTCTTAATTTTTAGAATATAAAAAGAAAATATTTGAGAAAATCCTATAAATGTAATAATATTCCACCCATATATAGCAATCTTAAATCCTTCTTCATCGAGAATTACAATATTAGTGAGCATACCTATTATTATCATTACGATACCTCTAGTAAAGACTCGATTTCTAATAATTTTGTTAGGTAGTATCCCTTCTTTTCTTTTAATGCTAAAAATTACGCTTAGTGCTGAAAGGAACACAAATAACGAGGGACCTAAAATATCTAATAAAGCAAACATTAATCCATATAAGTAATATGATTCAGGTGCAAGCCAACCACTTGCAGTATGAGCCAATATTATAAACACGATCGCAAATCCTTTTACAAAATCTATAGATGTTATACGTCTAGGTGAAGCATAATCTTTTATGTCTTCTAAAGGAATTTCTTGTTTTAGATAATTAAAAAGAGGAGGGGATTCAGTTTCAATTTCTATATTAGATTGAGATGTCATTTTTAACTCACATCATTATTATTGAATGATTTCAAAACTTAAGATAAATTAAAATTTTCGAAATTTATTTTAATATTATTCTTTTTGAATTTTTATAATTTTTCAATTTCAACAAAAGAATTTATATGGTACTAAATGGAACTTAAAAAATACATAAATTCATATATTCTTGGAGTAATTGGTTCTTTTATAGTAATATTATCAGAGTTTTTTTCATGGTTCTCTGATTATAACTTAATTGAGGAATTTGTTATCCGTAGCATCATAGCTATCGAAGACTCTTTTTTATATCTATTTCCATTATTGAGCGGCATTATTTGCTTGATTGCCAGTATCTTAGTAATATATAAAATTGAGTTAAAAGTTAAATCTGTTATAATATTTCTTGTTGGATTAGGATTTTTCGTAATATTTTTTATTGACTACATTATTCAAGAAATTGCTTCGTTTCCTAACCCAGGCATAGGCTTTTATTTAGGAGTAGCTGGATTTCTTTTAATATTTTTTAATTTACTAAATATGTTATTAGCAAAAGAAAAACTAACGGAAGGTAATTAAGAATTTCTAATAAATCTAGTGATAATGAAAAAGAACCAAATGGACAGGACTCTGAATCAAGTTACTATTACGCCCTAAGTCATGATATCCGAAGAAAAATAATAAAAATCATTGGAGACAATGAATATACTACTTTTACTAAACTTAAAAAAGAACTTGGAGTAAGTACTGGGACTATATATCATCACTTAGATACATTATCAGATTTGGTGGAGCAAAAGCAAGATAAGAAGTATTATTTGAAGGAATTAGGAATATATGCTTTTAATTCTTTAAAGAATAATATCGAAACAATTAAAACACCTGATTTCGCTCATAGGGAATTAAAATCTCCAATTTTACGTAAATTATTGTGGATTACATCACAAAGATTTATTCAATTTGAAAAAAAAGATAAAAAATTCTCTATTATAATTTCCATAGGAATAGTAATAATAGGGACGATTCTTTGCGGACTGAATGGTTTTTATTCTTTCTTTTTGTTTTTTGTTGATATTGAACAATATAATTTCGAGTTATTTTTTCAGGTATTATTAAGTTTAAGTTTTATAGCAAATTTCTTTGTATTTTTCATTCTTATAGAAGGAATCTCTCGACTATTTTACAAGAAGAATGAGAATACAGGAAATTTCTTAATTTCTTTTGCAATTATCCTATATCCAATGATCTTTTTCCTTATATTTCATGTGTTTTTCAAATGGTTTGATCTATTAAATGTTCCTATATATAATTTACTTGATAAAATCTTGTTGATAATTTTCCAGGTCTGGTCATTATGGTTATTATCATATAGTTTATGTGTGAAAAAAGGATTAAAAATTGAAAGTAGTTTAATTATTTCACTTTTGCTTCATTACGGTGGCTTTACAATAATTTTGTTTTTATTGGCTTAATAACATTGAAATTTAGATTTTCTATAATCTGAATTATCTTCTTTAACCTTGTCTTTGAGGAAATTAAATCTTTTGTTTTTGTTGCAATAAAGCACGAGTATTTGTTAGGATCGTTAAGTGAAATAGGTGGTGTGATAAATTCGGGGATTAATTTCATTAATTTACTGATAGGTTCTTCATGAGGAAGTTCCATATCTTCAATATTGTTATGAGAAAAATCAATTCGAGTGAAACAAGAATGATTTTGTATTTTTATTGCAAGGTCACTAATATTTTTAAACTTTGTATCAAATATTAGTTCGGCACAATTAAAATTAAGAATGTTTCTTAATCCTATGTATGATGTGGTTAATCTAGGATTAATTTCTATAAAATTAAACGAATAATTATGATTCTCAATAAAGTCAATACCAAAATATCCTTCGATTTTAAGATTATTTAATTTTTCAATGATAGTGTATAGTTTTTTAATAATTTCACTAAGATTTTCTATAGGAGTACACCCTCCAAGGTATTCAGATTCCAATTGTTTTATATTGACATTTTGAGAATTCACGCTCAAGATTGTTGGATTCAGATATAAATATGGTGATCCAATCAATGAAATACTTAAATCCCTTCCTTCAACAAATTCTTGAAGTATATATTTCCTTCTTTTTCCTAATTTTGCATTAAAATCCATAAAGAAATCTAAAATTTGAGATTCTTTTTCAAAATAGTGAACTGATTCCGCTCCAACACCATCTTCTGGTTTAATAACAATAGGACATTTTAATTCCCTAAATTTATGAATTATGAAATTTGTATCCAACCAAGTTCTCCTGTAAGGTATCCTAAAAGTTTTTGGGGTTAAAATGTTATTTTTTTTAAATATTTTGTAGTTGATTATTTTTGAGGAACTAATTTTAATAGCATTTAGATTTGTGCTTAAAACGATCTTACCACGTTTTTTAGCAATTTTAGTTAATTTAAGAAGTATGTTCGAGGTTTCTGGAGCGATAATAAAGATATATTTACAAATATCTACTAAATTCTTGAAAATCTTTACATAATTATCACTTTTTTTTACTTTTCTTATCTCATTTGCATGTAAAAATCTTAATAAAAACAGGACCCTATAATCCAACATCGTATAAACCTCAAAATCCAGAGCTTTAAAATCACTAATAATGGACCTTAACATACCAAATCCTTCACAAAAAAGTGAAGTAGGTATATTAACATTAGCAAAACCGCCACCAGAGACAAATTCAAAAATAAAAATTGTGTTTTTACTGAATTTCAAATCAAAATCATAATATTCTTATTTTTTTCGATTAATCATTAATAAAAACGTCCTAATAGATTAGTTTTAAAATGATGTTTGAATTATTTATTTTAACTAAATTTAATAAAAAACTTTACGATTTTAATATGACTTTTTTTCCAGAAGAGTTAATGCAGAGAATTCGTTATCTGCATTTCAAAATGAAACACTTA
>JBHLPN010000191.1:0-6310 GCA_048939445.1 Promethearchaeota archaeon
TTATCTGTATTCTTTTGAATTTGTTTACATAGTTCAAGTAAATCTTTCTGTAGAGTTGGTTCTCCTCCAGTAATACTTACACCGCTTACTAACAAATTAGTAGCTAATTTATCAATTACTTCCTTAATTTCATACTCTCTCCCTACATTAGGTTGTAAAAGATATTTATTATGACAAAACTCGCATTTAAAATTACAACCAACAGTAAAAATGACCATGCTCGATCTGTTTGGAATATCCTTTGTTGATATATCTAATATTCCTCCAATCTTCATGTTTAAACTAATATTCTTTTTTAATTAGAGTTTCAACTTGATAGAGAGGTAAATTAAATGGTCCTAAAGATTCTAACTTAAGAGATGTAAGAGCTGCTGCAAATTTTAAAGAATCTTCAGGATTCTTAGTTAACCTCGAACCTAAATAGCTAATAAAGGCTGTATCTCCTCTACCAGTTCTTCCTATTGAACTTTTGTTTTTCCAAGGGAAAGTAAATGATCCATTGGAGGTAAATACAGAAATCCCTTTTTCATGTGTAATTAAAATTTCATTTGGGCCAAATTCAAATAAATCTTTAGCTGCTTTACCTATGATCTGATGATTAGTTAAAACCTCAGCTTCAGTCTGATCCAATTTCAATACATTTATATTTGAAATGATTTGTTTCTTTTCTTTCAATGATAAGGGAGAATAAAAGACCTTGTTTCTATCTCTATATCGTGTAAAACCTTGTATATCAAGACATATATTATTATACTTACTTTTAATATACTCTAATAATTCAATATCAATCTCCCCAGCAACAATAGGACCAATAACAAAAAATTTCGGAGGAGGATTAAACTCTGGAATTTCTTCTTTTTTGAATAAACCCGCAAATCCAAGAGGTCTATAATTCCTAAATTCCATATTTTTGGATGAATATATATTTCGTAAACCAGAAGTTTCTTCAGAAGAATATGCGAAATAACTTATATTGTTTTTTTTGAAAATTTCGAGTAATGGATAATCATCTTCTTTTAATCTTGTAATAATTGTTATTTTAAGCCCCATATGACTACCAGCAATTCCACCATAATATACAGCTCCTCCTAAACTAGTATTGCTGGTTCCATCAATTTCGATAATATCTTTAGCAAAGTGTCCTAAAATAACTATATCTAATGATTCATTACTCATAGATATTATAATAAAACAAATAAAGAATTAAGAAATTATTGGTTAGAAATATATAAAATTACGATTTAAGAAAAATTTAGATTTATTAAGGGTTATTGATTTTCCTGTTTTTGTTTATGCCATCAATAAAGCTTTCTAAAATTCTCTCTTTTATTTTTGAATGATCTAAGGAAGGAACCCTATTTACTTGCTTATTGCTTCTTTCAATGCTTTTTATAATGTCAGCACTTACCTTTTTTAACATTTTTTTTACTTTTTTTTACTTTTTTAGCTATTTCTCCAAAAATTGTTTAAATCAAAATTTAATTTTTAATATAATATATATAGTTTCTTATATTTAAACTTTCCCATTGTTTTCCCATTATCCCAAGAAATAAAAGTAGATGACTTTAAATTTAAAAATATGAAAGAAAATAAACATTGTTCACTTAATAATCCAATCTATTAAAAACCTTTAAAAAATTAAAGATGGAGAAACACAAAAAATCTGAAAAAAATTTAACCATAAGGTTTTTTAAGTTATCTTAATTTTCCATTACAAATAAGTACAATAATTCTAATCATTTTAATTAGGTATAGGAACTTGATTTTTGAGGATTTAATTGGTTTATTGAAAAAGAAAGGATTTAAAGATACAATGCATGTTTTGATTAATCAGAAGAATTATAAGGCAGATAAGCATACATTCTATAATGAATTAAACAAATTCAGCTATTATAATTCATTTTTTCGGGTTAAGGATGAATTAGTTCGAAAAGGATTAATAGAAATAGGAAACACAAGTAAAGTGAAGTACATCAAACTTACAGAGAAAGGTTTACAGGTTTATACTCAACTTAAAAATATTAACAACATGCTCAAAAATTAATACTTTCATTTTTTTTGATCTCTAATTCTAAAAAAAGTGTTGAATCTTTGATATTGAAAAGATTGATTGTGGGGCCTTTGGGCACTAACTCCTACATCTTTGGTTCAGGTAAAACCAAGGAAGTAGTTATAATTGATGTAGGAGGAGAACCTGAGACTATTATTAATGCTATTGAGCAATTAGAGGCAACTCCGATATGTTTATTATTAACGCATGGGCATTATGATCATACTTTAAAACTTGGAAAAATATTGAGATTCTTTGATATTCCTTTAATGTACAATAAAAAAGAATATGATTCTGGGATTTATAAACAAAAAGAAGCTAATCAGTGGCTTACAGAAAACGATATTATCAAAGTTGGAGAAATGACTCTTAGTGTATTAGAAACTCCAGGACATTCTCCAGGGGCATTGTCTTATTACTCAAAAGACCCAAAAGAATATGATGGAAATGCGATTGATGGAGTTATTTTTACTGGTGATCTAATCTTTCGAAGAAGCATTGGAAGGTCTGATCTTAGAGGAGGGGATCCTCAGCTTCTATTTCATAGTATAAAAACTAAAATTATGTATAATCCTGAAATTACGGATAATTTTCTTATATGTCCCGGCCATATGGGTATTACTTCTGTTGGAGAAGAAAGAAAACACAACATGTTTAAAAATTACTTTCTATAAATTTTAAGCTGATAGAAGAATTTTCAACTAACTTCTCTCATATTTAAATAATATTAAACTCTTACTGCTTCTGGATTACCTTCACTTTAATTCTTATTTTCAATAAAAAATAAGAAAAAATTTTTATATATATGGTCAGGTTAACTCTTATTATTATAATATTAAATAAAAACATAAATAAACTAGTTTGAAGTTTAAAGAAGATGGGAATTGTTAAGGGAAAAGATTTAGTGGGTTCTGTAATAGGATTATTAGGTGGAATATTAGTATTTATCGCAGGAATATATAGTTTTGTACTATATTTTCCATATTATGCAAGTTTTGGGGCGCAATACCCAGCATTAGTCCCACCACTACTGGGAGTATTAGGGTTAATTGGCGCAATGTTGGTATTATTTGGCAAGAGAAAAGGAATTGTTCTTGAGATAATTATGGGACTTTTAATTGGAATTCTTCAATTTATAGCCTACGGACCCATGACTGGGGATCCATCCCTTTGGAACCTTCGGGTAACTTATTCTCTTTTTTATTTAGACCCTTTTATACTACTAATCGGCGGGATTCTTTCTCTTGTTATCAAAGAATTACAAATAGAAATGGAAGGTTTTCCTTAGGTTCATTAAAAGCAATTTTTGATACAGGTCACCAATTAAAAGTATAAGATTTGTATTACCAGGACACATGGACATTACTTTCGTTGGAGAAGAACGAATATTAAACATGTTTAGAAATTATTTTTTAAAAAATTAATAATACTTAGATATATGCTCATAACAAAATTTATTTATTGAAAAGTTTATATAAATTTTTAAAAACCTTAAATCTATTATAATAATATTAAAAATTTAGAATATTTTTCTTAAAGGTGTAATGTATCATTATTAATCGTGCGGAAGTTAAAGCTATAATTCGACGTTTCGAAGAAAGGGAGGGGATTCGTGGGGTTATTATTTGTGATTCTAGTGGTTTGCCAATTGATTCAAATTTAGACATTGAGCTCAGTGAATCGGTTGCTGCTTATGTTACCTCACTTATTGGGAAAGGTCGACAGGTAGTTGACGCATTAAAAGAGGGAGAGCTCAATTTCATTAGATTAGAAACATCGAAAGGAGAGACTATGGTTGCTTTGGAAGAAAATCTGATTTTAATTATTTTGAAATAAAATTTATTAAAAGTAATTTTTTCTACTTTTCCTTTTTTATATATTTGATAAATTTAAATTCCTTAAACCATATATTTAAACTATATATTTATTTAAGAAAATTTCTTTCCCAATTTCAAAACTCAAATCAATTGAAATTATTTTATAAGAGGAAAATTGTTATGGTTGATAAAAAAGTTCTTGAGAAGAAATTGGCAGAACTCATGGATATCGTGCCTGAAACAGAAGGATTGATCGCTGCTGATGCGAATGGAAAAGTTTTAGTAGGACAAACAATTACAGAAATGGATCACGCAAAAATCGCAAAAGCATGTGCTGCAATCATTAAAGATTCAAATAATCTAGGTAAAGATATTGGTAAAGGTGGTTTGAAAACTACTACTATTGAATTAGAAAATGGATTTGCAGTTTTGGTAGGTTCTGAGAAAACTGTTTTAATAGGTTTAGCGGGCTTAGATGGAAGGAGCTCTCTTGCGTTGTTAAAAAGAAATTTAATAACAATATCCAATTTATAATTTTATATTCTCTTTTTTTTAAAAAGAAATACATAAAATAAGGTAAGAATTTTTACTCTTTAGACTTTTTCTTTTTATCTACTAATCCTCTTTCTTCTAAAAGAGAATCTAAATCTATTTTTTCTTCTTCTTTAGGTTCTTCTTTCTTTTTTGCAACTATTTTGGCTGGTGTAGGTTTCTTTAACTCAGCTACGGGAACGTATCTTTTTCTTCGCGGTTTCTTGACAGGCTCCTCAATTGGAGTTTCGATTCGTTTTTTAGCACGTCGAGCAAATAATATAGCAATAATCCAAGTCAAAACAAAAATAGCGATAATAATCAACATAAGGTTTTGAATTATATAATCAAAAATAGGAACTTCAAATGTGTTATAAGTTTCTTCTCTTGAAACGAGTATACTCTCGTTTGTAATTATGTTTTGCGCTGTTATTGAAATTGATATTCTAACTCTACTCACATCTATAACTGACACCTCTACAATTAATAGAGTGGTTTCACCAGCAGGGAACCAACTTAATTTGATGTAATCTATTTGAGTTATGGAGTATTGCTGATTTCGATTAAGCTCGATAGTGATATTAGTGATCCTCAAATTTGAATCTCCATTATTAAGAAGACTAATACTGAAAGATGAGGTTCTCCTTTGATATATAAGAGCTGTATTTGGTTTAATTGATAATAAGAGACTATTTGCTTGATGAATAACATCTACTGTAATATTTTTTGAAACTCCATTGATAGTATTACCAACCCAAGATAAGCGAATTAATAAATCTCCCTCAAAATCAATGGTTTGAGTATCAACCAAAAATGTAGTAAATCCATTTGAGTCTGTAATATCTGAACCAATGTTAATCCATACGCCTGAATCATAATATTGGCACGTAACATTTCTATTTGCTAATTCATCTCCAAATTCAGTTGTTAAAATTGAGTTTAAATTAAAAGAATGTCCTTTAATCGGATTAGTAGGATTAATAGTAATATTTTTAAACTTACTATTGAGTTTTAAGGTAAATTCCCCTGTGTATTGTTTATAGGTGCTAACATAATTTCGATCTATTATATTAACTAGGAATTTAGTTTTATTAGGTAGGTATATGCATTCATCTCGGTTAAATTCATTAAGGATACCTCCACCAATTGCTTCTTCATTTACCCTTAAACCAATAATGTGGCCCTCAAAATCGTTACTCGTTCTATTACTCAGTAATGATATATCAGTACTTTCAAATTTTCCTACATTAACATTATCGACATATACAGTAATCAAGGTTTTTGCACCACCCAATCTAATTGGTGCATTTTTTCCTGGCCATATATTTGTAACTTCATTTAAGTCCGGAATTGTTAGATTTATATCAAATTCATTATTATCATTTGGGTGACCAGAGAACTTTAAAATGATACTACTGGATGTATCTTCAGCTATAATCCATTTATCATTCATAAATGATACGAGTTTTACATTAATTTTCACGCTTACTGAAATAAATGGATGCAGATTTTGAATGGTTGTTTTAATATTCACAATTTCGTTTGGATTTAAAATATTTTGACTCTGTTTAAAGGACGTTAATAAAACAGGTATTTGTTCATCATCAATATCAAGAGAGAATTGTGTATCTATATTTTCATTATCAATAGGATAAAAGTTGGGAAGAGAAAGGCCTGTTGTGTCATTTATTGAAGCAATCATTAGAGTAAAATTTGAAAATACTTTCTTATTGATTTTTCCATCAAGTACATTTGTTTTTTTTTCTGGATAATACTCACATTCGTATAACTCTAGATCGTATATATCGATATAAAGGATTATTTTTTTACAGCCAATCGCAGATCCATTAAACCAAAAGAAACCTAAATGATATTTTCCAAAAATAGTAAGAGCATTTGTTACATCTAAAAT
>JBHLPN010000192.1:0-6269 GCA_048939445.1 Promethearchaeota archaeon
TAAATTAAAACCACCTAATTTGGAAGAAATTGATTTTATTATGAAAGAAACAGGAATTGGAAATTTAATTGAAAAAGAAATAAAAAATATGGAGGATGACAAATAATGGAATATGCATTGTACTTAGGGTGTACAATCCCCTTGAAATTGCCACATTTTGAGATTGCATTTCGAGAGATTGCTAATATATTAGGATATAAATTTAAAGAAATGGATGGTGCAAGTTGTTGCCCCGATCCTGTTGCTACTCAATCAGTGAATATTGATACATGGCTCACATTGGCAGCTAGAAATCTATGCATTGCTGAAAAAATGAGTTTAGATATTTTAACTATTTGTTCTGGTTGTTACGAAACACTCAAAACAACCCAAGTTCTACTAGAAGAAGATAAAGCGGCATTTGATCGAGTAAATATGGTATTGAAGAAAATCGGGTATGAATATAAAGGAACTTCCAAAGTATATCACTTTGTTGAGTTATTTGCTCAAGATGAGATGCTTGATAAAATTAAAAATATTTTAATGAAGCCCTTGGATAGTTTGAATGTAGCAGTCCATTATGGTTGTCATCTGATAAGACCAAGCAAAATTTTACAATTTGATCATCCAGAACGTCCTGAGACTATAGATAAAATAATTGAAGCTTTAGGTGCTAATACAGTAGCCTTTGCTGGCAAATTGGAATGTTGCGGATTTTGTGCACGATTACAAGAAGAAATTGGATTCGAACTCGTTGAGAATAAAATGACTGAATTAAAAGAACTTGATGTGGAAGTGGATGTTATGGTAGGTGTTTGCCCTGCCTGTGTAGGACAATATGATAGAAAACAACGTTTAATTTCGAGGAAGACTGGTAAAGAACTTGATATTCCAGTTTTATATTTGCCAGAATTAATGGCAATTGCCTTGGGTGTAGAAACAGATAAACTTGGACTTACCAATCGAAGTGTAAGACCAATAAAGTTAATGGAAAAATTAAATATTTAAAAGGAGGATGTTTTTTTTTCAAATCCAAATAATATTACAATAAATTGAAAGAGAAATAAGAAAAAATTAAAAATATATTATAAAAATAAAAAAAATAAGAGATTATAAGTATGATAATCACACAACAAAAGGATATAAATGAAATCTACGAATTTATTAAACCTTACTCAAAAATTCTAATAACTGGATGTGATGGCTGCTGTCAACCACCACGTAGCATTAATGAAGCAAAAGTTTTAGGCCAACTTTTAGAATTAAAAGCCCGAACTGAAGGAAAGGATCTTAAATGGAGAGCAATAACAGTTCTACGGCAATGTGATGACAGAATTGCTGCTACTACAGTGAGACCATTTGTAGAAGAATATGATGCAATTGTTTCATTGGCATGTGGATTAGGTGTTGTTATGATGAATAGGATATTCCCTGAAATACTTACTTATCCTGCTCAAGACAGTAGGTGTGGAGGGGCACAAAATGCTGGTGAAAATTACTTTGTTGAATATTGTGAAACATGTGGAGATTGTCTTTTGGGAGAAACTGGTGGTGTATGTCCTATGGCAGGGTGTGCTAAAAATCTAAGTAATGGTCCATGTGGAGGACAAGTTGATGGAAAATGTGAGGTAGGTGGCTATGTTCATGAATGTGCTTGGGTAAAAATCTGGGAACGCCTTAAGAAGTTTGATAGACTCGATCTTTTTACTAAGTATCGACCACCGAGGAATTATATGTTATGGTCGAGTCCAAGGTTTATTGAGATAAATAAATCGTTCACCAATGAAGAAGAAACAAAAGAGGAGGCGAAATAATAATATGGCAAAAAGACCTGCATATAGTAATTTAATGAAGCAAATTAGAGAAGGTAAATTTGTATTCACTGGTGAATTAGAGCCTGAAAAGGATTTCGACATAAACCACGTTCTTCATTCCGCAGAAGAAATGAAGAAGACTGGCAAGATTGTTGCTGCAAATGTAACGGATGGACCACAAGGAGACGCATATACGTGCTCAATGGTTCCAAGTTATTTAGTGCAGGAAAAGGTGGGATTAGAAGCCGTTTGGCAAATGACTATTAGAGACCGAAATCGCATTGCTTTGTTTGGTGATGTTGTTGGTGGAGCTATTCTTGGACTTAAAAATATTTTAACTCTCACAGGAGATCATTCTGCACTTGGAGATAATAAAGGAGCACGCCCAGTATATGATTTAGATAGTACTCAATTTATTGAACTTGTGTCAAAAATTGTAGATGATGGAACAGATCTTGAAGGAAAAGAAATCCATGGGGGTCCAATTGAAATGAATATTGGTTGCGCTGCTAACCCAAATTCACAACCACGAGAACCAGAAATCTTGAAAGTTGGAAGAAAAGCTGAAGTTGGTGTAGATTTCATCCAAACCCAAACGAGTTTTGATATAGAAGATGCTAAAGAATTTCTTAAGGAACTAGAAAAATATAATGTACCGGTGCTTCTTGGGCTTTTTCCATTGAAAAATTATGGCATTGCATGGTATTTTAATGAATATATCCCTGGCGTTTCTGTTCCCAGTGATCTCCTTGGAGCCCTTAAGAAGGCAAAAAAAGAATATAAAGAAGACAAGAAAAAGCGTAATGAAGCCATTGATAAAATCAATCTTGATTTCTTTGGACCGTTTATCAAGGAAATCAAGAAAACTACGAAAGCTGCAGGAATTCATTGCATGGCAGTACATTATGAAAGATTATTTGGACCATTACTCAAAGATTTCTAAAAATAGGATTATATAATTAAAGAAAAATAGTTTTTTAAATTATAAATTAAAATTTTTTTTAATTAGGTAATAAAAAATACAAAAAGGTTATAATAATGAAGAATCTTGATGATAAGGATAAAAGAATACTTGAAATGCTTCTCGAAGATTCTAGAAGACCATACCATGAAATAGCACAAGATCCAATAGTAGATTTATCTGAATCTACTGTAAGGAAAAGAGTTATCAAGCTTCAAGAGGAAGGAGTAATTGAGAAATTCACTATTAAGATCTGCCGTGAAGATGAGAGATGTATTATTGCATTTCTTACACTTATTCCAAAAAGCTTGGCTGAGACAAAAGAATTATTAAGAGAAGCACAAATACTTCCTCAATGTGAAGAAGTTTATTTTCTCGCTGGAGAATGTGGAGTTTTAGTAAAAGTCAATGTACCAGAAATTATTGAGTTAGATGCGTTAATAGAATCATTTCGTGCTCGTGCTGATGTAAAAAGTGTTGAAAGAGTATGTGTAGTTTTAAGACCAATAAAAACGGTTAATCATTCTGAAGGAAGAGTTTTATAATAATTTTTTCGATATCTATGTGTACTTGTATAATTTACTATTTAATTGAACCAGTTAACAGCTGAAACCATTTTATGCTTATAGTACTTTCCTAATATTAACCTTAAAATATCTTCAAAACAATCTAAGACACCTTCTCCACTTATTGCTATTGTATATCTTGTTTCCACCTTTTCATATTCTTGAAAATTAATTTCTCTTAAAAAAACTCTAGAGTTGAATTTTTCTGGTAAATCCTGTTTATTAAATGCAATAATTATTGGGATATCCTTAAGTGATTCACGAAAATATGAGATAAGCTCTTGCCAAGATGCCAAATTTCGCTCATATACTTTTTCCTGCGAATCTGCTACAAATATTATCCCATCAACTGCTCGCAAGGTGATGGGACGTGTCACAAAATAGAAATCTTGACCAGTTGTGGTATAAATATGAAGTTTTAATTTCCATTCTTGATTTTGAAATGTAACTATTCCATAATCAAAAAATAAGGTTCTATTTACTGTACTTTCAATACTATGGAGCACATCACCCTTGCCAAAGTGAAAGAATAAAGATTTAATCGAGGTAGTTTTTCCTGAAAAAGCAGGACCAAAATAAACAATTTTTATACTTATTGTCTTATCACAGTGATCTATAATCATAACAATAGATCTAAAAGTATCTTTATAAAAACCAATTTTTTGATTCTATAAAAAAGATCGATATTACGTAACATGCCGAATCGTGATTAGTGGACTTCCCACTTGAATCTTAACGAGTTTTTGGATAGGAATAATTTGAAAACTTGTCTTCCCTAATACTTTATCGATTATCTGTTCAACTCGTATAACTCCAGATAAGAAAGCCTAAATATTGAGGATGTGTTGAATATTTATAAATAGAAAAAGTTATTATTTCATTTTTTATACTTTCCGTAAAACTGATAGATTTAGTGTGATTTTAAGGTATAGACTCCTAATTAAAACTGATTAATCTCTGGTATAAAATGATTATTTGGATGTTTCTTTTCACTATTCTAAGATTAAAAGCTAATTTCTACGGCTACTGGAGATTTTACCATTTCAAAATTTTCTCTTACTTCATCGAGCTCTACTGTAATTAGTGTATGTCCTCTATGCATTGTTTCGAATAGTTTAATCTGACTTTGATTAATTGGATCTACCGATTTGATAATTAAATATTTTTTACACTTTATGCATGCTCGTGCTCTAATACCAATTACCTTAACCTTTTATTAGCAGATTAATAACTGCAGATTATGTATAATCTTATCAAATATTTAATATTTATCTTTAGAGATTAGTTGACAGAGTCAAGATTTAAATTGACTAAATCATTCTATATCTTGATTAGTGTTGAACTACGATTTGGATAGAATAGGAGAAATACGAAGTTTTAATCGATTTTATACCAATTTGCTTGGACTTTTAGATCGTACACTATTAAAAAGTGACTATTCTTTAACTGAAGTAAGAGTCTTGTTCGAACTTAACCGTTTAACAACAGCAACTGCGAGTGTACTTGTTAATCTGCTTAATCTAGATCCAGCATACCTCAGTCGAATACTAAGTAGTTTTGAAGAGAAGAAATTAATTCAAAAAGAACGATCAAGCAAGGATATGCGTAAACAAATGATTTCTTTAACATCTCAAGGACAAAAAGTAATTTCGGATCTTCAGGAAAAAGCAAATGAGCAGATTAGCATGTTCCTTTCTAATGTGACTGATGCGGATCAAAATAGACTCGTAACCGCAATGAGAACCATTAAAATTATTTTAAAAGGTGAAATAGAGAAATCGCAATTTTACAGCATACGTTCTCATAGACCTGGAGATATTGGGTATATTACCTATCGACATGGAGTGATTTATGCTCATGAATATCAGCTTGATGAAACCTTTGAAGCATATGTTGCTAAATATATGGCAGAATTCGTTGAAAACTATGACCCAACTAAAGAACATCTCTGGGTTGTTGAGAAGGGAACTGAAATTATTGGATCAATAGCTATTGTGAAAGTGGATGAAAATATCGCGCAACTACGTTGGCTTCTTGTAGAACCTCATGAACGAAATAAAGGAATTGGTAATAAACTGATGCATGAAGCTCTTACTTTTTGCAAAAATCGGAGTTATCAAAAAGTTATTTTAGGCACATTTAGCGATCTTATAATAGCTCGGAGATTGTATGAAAAATATGGATTTCGATTAATTGAATCCAAAACTCACACTATTTGGGGTCAAAATTTAACTGAAGAACAGTGGAAATTAAACTTATAATAATTAAATCTAAATTCTAAAATATGCTATTAATTATCTTAATATTCTAATAAATAACTAAAAGAAATAAAGTCGCAATTTACTTATTTATTTTTAAAAATATAAAATAAAAATTGTTGTAAAACTAAATGATATTGAAAGCTTTTAACTCAAAGGAATTAGAAGAGATAAAGTCAATTAAAATAGGGAAATGGGATATTATCTCTGAATATCATCGTATTGACTGGCTCAAAGCCGGACATAATGAAGAAGAAGCAAAAATTCATGGTATTGTAATTGCTATTGTCGGATATCAAGCACGGTTAGGAAAAGAAACTCAAAGATATAAATTAGAACAAAAAGGAAAGGAAAAAGGAGTTTCTGTAACCCATAGAAAGGAAGAGAAATGGATAACGACTAAGGAATTTGATAAAATTATTAATAAAATTGGCGATAAATATTATAAAAAAGTATTCTCTCCCGCAATAGAAAATCTATATAATAAGGGTTATTCTTATAATGATGTAAAGAAAGCAGTTGAAATCCCCTCAACAATAGGAGCAAAAATAACTCTAGATAAATTTTTACCCTATCTATAAGAAAATTATAAAATAACCTTTATTAATGAGGTTTAATGGTGAGAAAAATGAATAGCATTTTAGATATTATTAAATCGAGGAGGAGTACTCGTAGATTTAAACCTGATATG
>JBHLPN010000193.1:0-6230 GCA_048939445.1 Promethearchaeota archaeon
GAAGTGGCATTGATATTAAAGCAAAATATCCGAAAGGAAAAATGAAAACATCAGATAAAACATTTAAGCATATTTTTAATTTACATGAATTTAGTAAAGACCCTGGTATTGCTAGTCTAATACTTGAAAATATAAACTTCGTAACCTATTATTCTGGTTCTAAAACGGATTATTTTTTCATTTTAACCTTGAAAATCCAGAGAATTACGAAAAAATTTTTAGAGAAAATATTACAAATAATTCTAAAGAACATTGAAAAAAAAAATATTTAAAAATGCTCCCTTCCCTATTTAAGCAAATTACAGATTATCCTAAAAGAAGGAATAGTGAAGTAAATAAGCCAGTTTAATGTTTAAAAAGAACTCATTATTAAATTTATTTCACTTAATTAAACTGTTCAAAATTAGCTTATTAGATTAATTAACTAAAAATAAAAAAAAATAATTTGATTTAAAATTTTATATAAGTTTTAATTTAAAAGCCCATTGCAAGTAAGACAGATGCAATTAAGATGGTCATGCCACTCCAGCCTACTAATATCACAATTGTTCCAGTAAATGCTAAAGCTAATTGTGCAACAACTGCCGAGCCAACTACCCAGAAAAAGAATACAAAGCCAATTACTAAGAGAACCCACCATTCATAGGGTATTTTAATGTCTACTAAATCAAAAATGATGATTATTAAAATAACTGCTAAAATTAATCCAAAAACAGCATTTAATATAGCATCAACAGTTAGTACACCACCCATGAATATTATAATACAGTCATAAATGCCAAAAGCAGCACCGAGGAGTGCCATCATTTTAGATGCTTTCCAGCCTTTCCTTTCACCAAAAAGATCTATTAAAGCAGCCATTGTGACGACTGTTCCAGACCAGTATGAACTTGTACTACCACCTGCACCAAAACTACCAGTTAATCCAATAATTATAGAAACTACACCTATGATGAGCAATATCCACCAATTAAATGGAAGTGAAAACGGAATTACATCCCAGAATTTTAAACCAAGAAAAATTACAGCAGCAAATAAGAGTGCTAATATTCCCCATAGAATATTTATTCCTACACCTCCATAAAAATAGGTTACAGCATCCCAAAAGAGAAATAAAGCTCCCATCATAGCGAGTACTTTTACTCCAGTAAGACCTTCTCCTTCACTCATATTTATCACATGTTATTTTATTATTGTTTGTGATTTTTTTTTTTTTTCCAAATTGGAATTAGGTTAAAATTATACTCCCCAATTTAAAAAATTTTACTTATTTTTTATTAGAAGCTTAATAGCATTATACTTCTTAAAATTAAAAATTGAATGAAACTTGCAGATATTTTTACATTTTGGAATATCCATTTTTGTCACAATACGGAATTTATTAAGTAAAAACATCTTCAGACCTGTTTAGAACCGAATATCTATATTTTGAACTTCTTATTAATTATATTTTAAATATAGAATAATAGTATTATGTTTCGAAAAATAATCTCAACAGTTATTAAAAAATCGACTTTATATTAATTAAAGATTAAAGACGTATACTTATTGGCTAGTGATTTAAAATTGAAAATTGGTTTATTTTTATGTGATTGTGGTAAAAATATTAGTGGTGTTATCGATAATGAAAAATTGGTTAAAAATTTTGAAAAATATCCTAATTTAGTTGTGATTAGAGACCAATATTTATGTTCTGAGTTAGGACTAAATAAAATCATTGAGGAAATAAAAGAGAAAAATGTTGATCGAATTGTAATTGCCGCATGTTCCTTCAAATTACATGGATTGTTGTTTCGCAAAACGATTGAAAAAGCAGGAATTAATAGGTATTTAATATCATTTGCTAATGTACGAGAACAAAACTCATGGGTCCATTATGGCGAACCCGAAAAAGCAACACGAAAAGCAATAGATCAAATTAATATGGCAATAGAACGAGTTAAGCTTCTAGAACCTTTAGACATTCAGTATGCAGAAATAAATCCCTCTTCTTTAATCATTGGAGGGGGGATAGCAGGAATAAAAGCAGCATTAGCAATAGCAGATGCAGGAAACAAAGTATTTTTAGTTGAAAAAGAGGCAACAATTGGAGGTCATATGGCCCTATTTGATAAGACTTTCCCTACTCTAGATTGTAGTATATGCATTTTGGGGCCTTTAATGACAGAAGTAAAAGATCATCCCAATATTGAATTGTTAACATATTCGACTGTGGAAAAAGTTGATGGGTTCATTGGAAACTTTGATATTGAGATAAAAAAGAACCCTCGATTCATAAAAGAAGATGATTGTGTAGGATGTTTTGATATATGTCGAGAAGTATGCCCTATAGACATCGAGGACACATTTTTTCCAAGGAAAGCTATAGATGTTCCTTATCCTCAAGCTATACCATTATTTCCAAATATTTTAGAAGAATTCTGTATCGGTTGTAAAGCATGTGCTCAAGCCTGCGACAGAGATGCGATTGATTTTGATCAAAACCCTGAAATTTTAAACATTAAGGTAGGGTCAATTATTGTTGCAACTGGTCTTAAACCGTTTGATCCGTATATATTAGGGGAATATGGGTATGAAAAATATTCTGATGTCATAACTACAATGCAGATGGAGAGATTATTTAATAGTGATGGTCCAACACAAGGAAAAGTTGTAAGACCGTCTAATGGACAACTTCCTAAAAAAGTATCATTTGTTTTATGTATTGGTTCCCGAAATAAAAAAATTGATCGAGAGTATTGTAGTCAAGTGTGTTGCAATGTAGCAATAAAACAAGCAATTCTGTTAAAAAAAGAGAATCCCGACATAAAAGTTAATATTTATTATACTGATATTAGAGCAATTGGCAAAAATTGTGAGGAATTTTATAATAGAGCGCGAGAGGCTTTTGGTGTACGTTTCATAAAGAGTAATATCTCCGCGGTGTTAAAAAGTGATACTTCAGATGAGTTAATTATCCGTGGTGAAGACATAATTGAAGATACAATATTTGAAAATAAAACAGATTTAGTTGTTTTAGCAGTGGGCTTAGATCCTGCAGAAGGAACAGATGAACTAAGCCAACTTCTAAATATCTCTCAAGATCCACATGGTTTTTTGTTAGAAAAACATTTAAAAGTCAAACCTTCCGAAACACTTGTGAGTGGAATTTACTTAGCTGGAGCGATCCAAGGACCAAAAGATATACCTAGTAGTATTGCTCAAGCAGAGAGTGCTGCCGCTAAAGCTATGGCTCTAATAGCTCGCGGGAAAGTGGAGTTAGATCCACATATAATTTATTTTAATAAAGAGAAATGTGATTTATGTAGATTATGTGAAAATATTTGTGAATTCAATGCTTTAAAGATTGAGGATAACCAATTAAAGATTACCCAAGCTAACTGTTCAGGTTGTGGGGCTTGTATGGCGATGTGTCCTTATGATGCACTCTACATTCCAGGATTTCGAAAAACACAAATTTCAGCTCAATTAAAATCAATTCTTTTGGAAAAAAAGGAATTTCCTTTAATTATTGCATATTTATGCAACTGGTGTTCCTATGTAGGAGCAGACCTCGCAGGAACAAGCAAAATAATATATCCTACTAATGTTAGAATTATACATATTATGTGCACTGCTATGCTTAATCCATCGATAATCTTTGAAAGTTTCTTCTATGGTGCTGACGGAGTATTAATTGCTGGTTGTCATCCTCAAGACTGTCACTATGAAACGGGATTCCAAAAGGCAAAAATACGATATGAGAGTATTAAAGAAATGTTAGCGGAAGTTAATATAAACGAAAATCGTTTAAAAATAGTTAGTATATCTGCCGGAGAAGGAGATAAATATGCAAATACAATTAAAGAATTTAAACAGGAATTAATAGATCTAGGACCAATTAAACCTGGTGAATATTTTAAACCTCCTACAATTAAAGATCAATTAAAGGATAAAGCCAAATTAGACGAAATATAAGAAATTACTTTTTATAGTATATAAAATCTTTTCTTGAAAAAAAATCAATTTTATTAAAGGATTCTCTTATAAATCTTATTAATACATATTTTCTATTATTAATTGTACGCGAATTTTAATTATATATTTTATTTTATCATGCGAATACGTTCAATTACGTTTGGGCAACTAATTCCTTTCCTATTAAAGAATGAAACAATTTTATCCTTTTTGCAAGATAAATTATATAATTTTTCTTCTTTCAGTAATGAAATGACCGATATGTTAGAAGAAATGAATATTGATATTGAAACCAAAAGGTTCGCATCCCAACCCCTCTTTAGTTACGACAATAAATTATTTTATGAAAAAAATTTGAAGGAGACTCTTGTAGACATAAACAATCAATTGGAATTTTTACAAGATGTATTCGATGATTATGGAATTGATTATTTTGCTTGCAGTATGATGCGAGCTGATCAAATTCAAGAATTAGGCATTTTTGAAAAACTCCTATTAAATGAAGTTCCACAATTTATTCAAAATAAAAAGAAATTTTTTACATCCTTACTAGCAGCCTCTACAGAAAAAGGTATTAACATTGCAGCATTAAAATCAGGCGCTAAAATAATAAAAGACTTATCTGAACCGGATCCCTTTAGCAATTTACAATTTTGTGTATCTGCCAATGTCGATCCAAATACCCCTTTTTTTCCAGCAGCATATCATTTATCAGAAAAACCTTGTTTTTCTTTAGCTTTAGAAATGGCAGATGAAGTAATAACTGTTATCGAAGAATCAAATACATTAAAAGATGCTCAGCTAAATCTCCTTGCTAAATTTAATGAAATTTATGACAATTTAACAAAAATTGCCGAAAAAGTGGGTAGGACTTTTGATATAGAATTCAAAGGAATTGATTTTTCCCCCGCCCCCTATCCTACAATTAATAAGAGTATTGGAACAGCTATAGAAAAACTAGGAATTGATTATTTTGGGGCTAATGGAACGCTAACAGCTGTGGCTTTAATTAAAAATTCTATTCCAGTCAATAAAGAGAAAGTAATAGGTTTTTCTGGATTTATGCAACCTGTTTTAGAAGATTTTATTTTATCAAAAAGACTGTCAGAAAATAAATATAATCTAGATTCACTCATATTATATTCTACTATGTGTGGTGCCGGGCTCGATGTAGTTCCTCTTCCCGGAGATATAACAGAACGCGAATTATTTTATATTTTACTCGACATATGCACGATATCTGTTACTCTGAATAAACCTCTAACTTGTAGACTTATGCCTATTCCTGGTAAAAATCCGGGTGATGTTGTTGAATTTGATTTTGAATATTTTGCTCCATCAAAAATAATTGATTTTAGAAGATTAGCTAGTGAAAAAAAAAACGATATATTTAGTCGAAATGAAAAAAATTTAAAATTCCTTTAATAAAATTTTTTAGAGAGTTTATCTAATTATTCTTTTGAAAACCCTCAAAAAAATGTATTTTTATTTATCAAATGAATGACCATAAGAAAAAAAGACCATTAAGATTTTTTAATGAAGCAATCGAATATGTTGATAAATTCGATATACAAGACCTAATACTTGAAGAAAACACAACTTCTTCAGGCGAAAGAAATTATAGCTCTACGTTTTTACGTGATGAAATGATCAATGAGTTAAATAATTTAAGAGAATTAATAAGAAACAATCCAGATTTAAAAATTAAGGCGTTATCGAAACAGGAAAGGGATGTTTTTTATGATTTCATTAAATTTTACCGGATTTGCCCTATATGTCGAAACCAGAATCACTTCTTTAACCTTAAAAAAATATTTTTTGATGAGGAAAAAAAATTTGTAATAGAAGAATTAATAAGATTAATGACAATAAATCGAGGAAAATTGAAGAAAATTAATCTTCAATTTGGAGTTCCTTGTTGTAATTGTTATAAGCAATTTTTAGAGGAGTAAATAAAAAAAATAAAATTATTATAAAAAGTCAATTATCTTTCCACTTTGAGTAATCTCATAATAAATTTCATTAGTTTCTTCATTATTTATAGATTTGATACAAAAAGCTTTGATTAAATAATCCATATTATAATTGAACATTGACTCATCCTCGATAATTTTATCCTCAATTAGTTTTTTTAACAATTTACTTTTTGAAATCCGTGTTAATTTATTTAAGATATTCAAGATTTCTCGTCTAATGGGATTATTTACCGCTTTTAAATACAAATCATGCAAATATTTAGTTCCTTCTACAGTTTTGCTATATTCTTCCATTGT
>JBHLPN010000194.1:0-6220 GCA_048939445.1 Promethearchaeota archaeon
AGTGGCGCCTTTTTAAATTTTGGACATTCTGATCCCCCAATAAAATTTGAAAACCTTTGGTTGAACGATGTAAAAGCATATCATGGCAATGCTGCTGTAGATTGCTATATAGGTTGTACAAGAATGTCTGATATACGCCCATACGAATATGGTGGTGGACATATCCTTGAGGATCTTGTTTCTGGGAAGCCAATAAGACTAAGAGGGAATTCTTACACTACAGATTGTTATCCACTCGCAGAAGTTGATACAGAATTTACTATAAAAGAAATAAACCAGGCAATTTTATGTAATCCCCGAAATGCATATCAGAGATACGTATGTGCTGTGAATAGTTCTGATAAAACTCTGTATACATATATGGGAAAATTATTACCGCATTTGGGGAATGCTCATTATTCAGGAGCGGGATGCTTAAATCCTTTGAGTAATGATCCCGATTATGAAACTATCGGAATAGGTACTAGAATATTTTTGGGGGGAGGAACTGGATATGTTATAGGTGAAGGTACTCAACATAACCCTTTAAATAGATTTGGATCTTTATTTGTTAAAGGAGATTTAAAACAGATGAGTTCAGAATTTTTACGTGGTGTAAGTTATGAAAAATACGGTACTTCAATGTTTGTTGGAATAGGTATTCCGATTCCGATATTAAATGAAGGATTAGTAAAAAAAACTGCAATTAGAGATGAAGAGATTTTAACAGATGTAATAGATTATGGTGTCCAAAGAAGAGATAAGCCAAAACTTAAACAAGTGAGTTATAAGGAATTGAAGAGCGGAAATATCGAAATAGATGGTATTAAGATTAAATGTTCCTCACTTTCCTCTCTATATTATGCTCGCAGGATTGCAGAACTTCTTAAAAAATGGATTATGGAAGGTGAATTCTTATTAAATCCACCTGCTGAAACATTACCCTCTGATACAATTTTTAAACCAATGAAACAGATTTCAAAATTACGGTTTGTAAAAGATTTAAAACGAGATGCTGTAATTTGCTTTGAGGATTGTGATTTAAAAACAGTGGCGAAACAGATAATTGACCAAAATATGAATCATATAGTTATAACAGACAGAGAAAACAATCTTAAAGGAATAGTTACTAGTTTTGATGTTACAAAAGCAATTGCTGAAGATAAAACTGATCTAAATAAAATTATTACTAAAAAGGTTATTATTACAACTGATAATGAACCTCTTGATGTTGCAGCTCGAAAAATGAAAATAAATGAAATCTCTGCTTTACCAGTCGTTGATGAGAATAATAAAGTAGTAGGAATAATTACTAGTGAGGAGTTGATGTAATAGTGACAATTATTAATATAACATTGCCTTTTGGTGTAATAAAAAACATAAGTGACTATTCAAGATTCATAAATGAAATATTAAAATATGATATCACATTGAACATTCTAAAATTTTCGACGGGGACTAATGGAATTAATTTATTAATCGATATTCCAGAAGATAAAATAAAAACAATAACTGAGTCTTTAAGGAAAAATAATATTATCGTAAACAAGAAGGGTCGAGTATTTATTGATGATGATAAATGTATTGATTGTGGTGCTTGTATTTCATTATGTCCTACAGATGCTTTATCTTTAGATAAAGAAGAGAGACTAAAGTTTTATTATGAGAAATGTATTGGTTGTTTATTATGTTTAGATTCTTGTCCGAGATTTGCAATAGAAGAAATGTAAAAACTAAATAAATTACTCTTTTGTAATAATTTCAAAAATCTCATCTAAACGAGGAGTTTTTCGTCTAAGAGTAATACATCGCTCTTCTTCACATCCACGTAATATAGCAATTAATTCATTTAAATGGATTGTAGGAATATCTAATTTATCACCATACCACTTATGTATTTTATCTCTATATTCAGGTTTACTTAGAGTATATAGACATGTTGGACATGGAGTAACTAAAAAATCAGCACCAACAGATTCAGCACTTTTCAATTTGTTAAATGTAATTTTAAGTGCTTCTTTAGGGTTTATCAATAATTGTGAAGCGCCCCATCCACAACAACTCTCTCTTTCTTGATAATCAATTGGAATACCACCAAAAAGAGTGATTAATTCATCTAGCTTGGTTTTATCTCTTATATAATCTTCAATATTTCTTTTATCTCTTGATAAATTTAAATAATGACAGCCATAATGAATGGCAACTTTTAGATCTTTCAAATCAAATTTTAAGGAATTAAGAACATCATCTCGAATTAAATATAAAAAATCTAGATCGTGGAGTAACTTAAGATTAAAGTCTTCAAGAATTTCATATTTCTTTGGATAATTTTTACCAATACCCTTCTTTTCTAATCTCTTAAGGATTTCTTCTGTTTTGTTCTTTACTTCAGGTATTTTTAAAAATTCACGACCTCTTAAAAGACTATTATAACAACCATTACAACTAAATAACACTATATCTGCCAACTGATTCATTTCACTTAAATTTCTTTCATTTAATGCTGCAAATTGAGCTCTTGTTATTAAATTTCTTTGAAAAAAAGTACCAGAGCAGCATGATTGATTAGTGCAAGTAGTGACTTCTAAATCTAAGTCGTCTAATAAGTCCTGAATGCCCCATCTAACTCCTGGGAAATAAGCTTCAAGACATGCTTTGAATAAACATAGCCTTTTTCCTCTAAAAAATTCTATAGGATTCTCGGGATAATTACTTTCTATTACATCTAAATTTAATGCTAAATTGATTGGGTCCATTAGTCTGAAGCTAAATTATAGTTATTTTCTTTTCTTTTCTTTTTTTTTATTTTTACTTGCTTTAAATACATATTTTATACGAGCAAAATTACAAATTTCATTTAATTCCTCTATACGCCCAGGTGGTAAACCACCATCCAATGGATTTTCCAACACAGTGCCGTTGGTTAAAAATCTTTCAGACATCTCTACATATTTTCGTAAATCGTTATAACGGGGGCCATATCCTTTTTTAAAGCTTTCATTTCTTAAATTAATAATAAGTAAAGGTATATTTATATTATCTTTTGGACAAACTCTTTTACATCGTTCACATAAATAACAATACCATATATCTGAATCTTTTAAAACACTTCTATCTCCTCGAAGGACTTTTCTTATAATTTTCCTTATATTAAAATTAGATACTTTTGTTGCGGGACAATCACCAACACACTTCCCACAGGAAATACATTGAATTATATTCTTATTTTCATCTACATCATCTACAAGTTCTTTATAAAAATCCCAATTCCAGTCTGAGTCAGTATACCCATCCATGTTTTCTTTTATTGTTCGCTGTTAATTAATTAACCTCTTATACTATTTGAGATTCATTGTTCATTGTAAAAAAAATATTGTATTTATAAAAATAATTTAAAAATGCAAAATCTTTAATTTTCAAAATTTTATATATTCCTTAACTATAGTTTTCTAGTGGAATTTGGGTATAAGGTTTGAGATTTTTTTATGGTTCAATATAAAGATGGTAACATATATCTGAAAATCGTATATTATGGCATGGCAGGGTCTGGGAAAACTACGATCCTTCAAACACTTTATGCGTTAACAAAGGATGGTAAAAGAGAAATTATTCCTGTGAGTGATCTGCAAAAAATCGATAAAGCGAGCGGAGCTACCCTCTATTTTGACAGAGGAATTTTTCAATCAAAAAAAAAGAGGAAAGTCTATTATAGAGTATATACTGTTGCAGGTCAGAAAACTTTCAGTACGCTTAGGTTAAAAGTTTTCAATAAGCTTGATGCAGAAACTGATGCAGTAATTTTTGTAGCGGACTCCCAAATAAAATTCTTTGAAGACAATATTGAATTTCTATTAGAATTGAAAAATATCACTAATGATAGACTCATTAAAGAGATTCCATTTATTGTTATGTTAAACAAACAAGATCTTAAAGAAATTATTGATAAGGATGATTTCATTCACATATTAAAAAGAGAAAAACTTTGGTATGAACCTGAGCATGAATTATTTATTTGGAGTCCTTTAATTTATAAAACTTGTGCATTATTTAATCAAGAAAAAGATATTTATCGTAGTTTTCATGAGATCGCAAGAAGAACTGGATTATATCATATATATGGAGATGGAAAAGCTCCTGTCGATAAAAAATTTGCAGATGCTTCAATCCTAACTCTCTAATTTTTATAAAATAAAGAGAACTAATAATAAAAAAAATTCTTAATATCATTTTTTACTTTAAGGTTTTAAATTTAAATAAAAAACTGTCTCTTATTCTAACCATATCCATAATATTTATTAATTCTAAAATGAAATTAATAATAGTTATTAAATATATTATTATAAAAGAAAATTAATTTCATAAATGGGTGATTATCAGTCGTACTTTCTTATGTTGGGTGGTTGAGTGGGATTACAGCATTAGGTGTTTTCTCTTTCTCACTTATCTTTGGTTTATTTTTTGTTATTAAATCACTTAAAAAAAAAACAAGACTTTTAACATATTTAGGTTTAGTTTATGTTTTTGCTGCCCTAGTATATACAGGAGATGTTTTAGATTTTTTTACAATCCTAATAACACAATCCAATATAGATAATTCATTTGGTATAATCGGACTTATAAATTGGATGTGGTTTCCTGGAGCTGTTCTTCCTGCTATGTATATTGGCGCTATTCTCTTAACTCCAGAGAAAAAGTGGTATGTCTTTACACCTTACATAATTCTGGGGATAATTTTTGAATTATTTCTCTTTCTAGATCCATCAGGTTCCGTTGCATATGTACCTCCTCCGGGTCCAGGTGAGAATTTAATTAATGATAATCTAGTTTTTGACTCTGTGGCAGGTATAGCCGCCTTGATATTTTTATTATCACTTCTTATTTTTGTCGGATTTGGATTTCTTAATAAAGGAATTAAATCAACTGGAACAATAAGAACAAAATTTCTTTTAATATCTTTTGGAGCATTTATATACATAATTGGAGCTGTAATGGATGGTTTGTTTTCTCCTGGTATCATTTTAATATTTATAAGGTCTGCTATGGTCCTTTCTGCTTGGTTGTTCTATTTTGGACTCCGAGAATGAAACTTATTAGCTTCATTTAAATTTTTTTAAATATATTCGGTATCTACATATTTAGATAGAAAGATTTATCGTCTTATTTAATAAGACTATACAATTTCATAATCGAGAGAGAAAGGTTCTTCTATCTGCTCTGTTAATAGCTTCAAATGTGCCATATATTCATTTAAAGAAATTTCTTGATTATAATATCTATCAACTAATCTTTGAATAAGGTAATAAGGACTAAATTTAATAAATCGGACATCTGAAAAAAGATAAACAAAACCTTTTGTTTCATAAATAAATTTCTTATCTAAAAGCTCATTAAAGAGTTCTTCTTTATTGTTTAAAATATTTAAGCAATCATTTACAGTCAAATGTTTTTCTCTTAGTGTTTTTAAAAGAGAAAAAACATCTTTATTAAATAGGACTGTATGAATTATTGTTTTATTTTCGAACTCTGAAAGATTATAATAATCAAAATAAAATCCTTTTAAAGATATTTTAATTTTTTTTAAAATATTTTCTTCTATTTTTTCAGAGGGTAAATCTTTAGGAGGAATTCGAATACAAGAAAGATCTTTTACTAAGAAATAGCATTCTTTACTTCCGGGTACATTTTTTTTAACAATTAGATTTTCATGAAGGAAGGAAATTAGAATTAAATCAATATTTACTGTCGAGAAACCATATTCATGCCTTAAAATGTTGATGAGCTCAAGTTTTGATATAACACCTTTTCTTAGAATCTTTAGAATTCTGTATTTGATTCTATCTTGAAAAAAATTTATTAAATTTTCTTCTTCATCTAATTTCGAATAATTCCTTATTGTATTAAATGCTTCGGAGATTGTACGAGTAATTTTATTTGTATTAATTAACTCTATTAAATTTTTACTAATAAGACCTAAAATTTCAGGAGATTCCTTAATTATATCTTCAAGTATCTCCTTTTGTTTATAGACTAATATAAGAAAATAGATTTCACCTTCAAATTTTTGTATTATAGAAAAATAACCATTCTCACTATCCTCGGGGATAAATTCAATCATAGAATTCTCTTTATTTAACTCATGTTTGGCCCATATTTTTAAAAAAAGATCTTTCGCAGGGAAAGGTTTTTCTGGGGGATACTGGATTATAGGTTCAGGTCCTGTTTGCGTATTCCAGTGAGTTAA
>JBHLPN010000195.1:0-6215 GCA_048939445.1 Promethearchaeota archaeon
AGTGCCTTGCCCGGTGCATCGACCTAAGTCTTTAAAATATTGCCATTCTGCATTGCCATCTATATAAATAGTTTGAGGAGCTAAGGAGCTGTTCTGTGAAACGCCATAAAAACTTACATATGGAAATATTATAGGCTGAAATCCGAGAATATGATTTCGGTATGCAACAAAGTTCTGTCCAATATACATATATGCCCATGGCATATCTTTTTCTACTAGAATTTCTTGAATTCTATCATAATAAGATTCTCTTAAGTTTTGATCGGTTTCGAATAATGCTTCTTCCATTAATAATTGTACATTATCCCATAAATCAAATGGATCTCTTCCTCCCTTTATTGCAGCGTCATATCCATTATATTGAGCGAAATTTGATGCAACAGTTCTATTGGTAAATAGATTATTGATGAAATTACTAGGATCATTAAAATCTGCTCCCCATCCTATAAAAACAAGCTCAAATGAATCCCAGGATTCTGGATCATATATCATATTCCTAAAGTCATTCTGGTCAATACCATCATCTATTACAACGATTCCAACTTTACTTAAATTATTTTGTAATATAGATAAGATTCCTTCGCGTACTGGGCTGCCAATATTGTATGTATAATTAAATGTTGCAAAGGATGCGCTAGCCCATTCACCTTCATTACCTCCAGGATAACTTGTATCCCAGCTTCCTCCAAAACCCATAATCTGCATAAATTCTCTCGCTTTAGTAATATTGAGAGTTGCAACATCAAATGACCAGTTAGCAAACAATATTGATTCAGGGATAGGCGACTTTAATCTTACTGTATAGTCGTTTGTTAACTCCTCAATAATATGAGAATAATCAATGGCGTAAGAAATCGCTTGTCGCCAAGTAACGTTTATTTTATTATTATTCATACTTAGATATGAGGATACTGTTCCCTGCCCAGTATTAGCCGCTTCAATGTTAGGATCAGCCTCAAAAATAGGAATCATTGAAACTAAAGGATCAAGTAATAAATCAATTTCTCCTGATAATAGTGCATCATTTCTATCTTGAGCATCAGGTATAACTAAAAATTGAAGGACTGTAATATTTGCTTTTCCTGCCCAATAATTTTCAAAGGCATGAAGTTTTACTTCCTTATTAATGATAATATGATCATAGTCAAACGGTCCAGTCCCGATTAAATCTCCTATGGTGTCATTGATTACCTCAGTTGGAGGTGTAGAAGTGGGAGATAAGATATAGGACGCAGGAAAGCATAATAATGTTTCAAATATTCCATATGGTTTATTTAATACAAATTTTACAGTATTCTCATTAACAATTTCTGTTTTATTTATTATTGGAACATTCATTCCAAGATCCAGATCATAATATTCATATAGGCTTCCTGCTGCAGCCATAGAATTATTAATTAAATAGGTTAATCTGTCAAAAGTAAACTTCACTGCTGTAGCATTAAAAGAAGTCCCATCATGAAAAGTTATTCCAGTTTTAAGTGATATTGTATAATTATTATCATTCCAAGTACCATAATCCTCTGCAAGTTGTGGAACAATACCATAATCTGGATCCGATAGATTATGTTTAAATAATCCCTCGCAAACTTGATTTATTAAATTAAATGAATTGCTATCCCAAGCATTTTGAGGATCAAGGTTGTAACTGTCTTCACTAGTAAAACCGCCAGTTCCTATAACAAGTTTGAATAATTCATCTCCTGAATTGCTAGATTTTAGTTCTATCTCATTAAATGAACGAACTTCTTTAGTTTGCTTATCGAATTCATTTGTAAAATTTAGAATATTAATTGGTAAAATCAATATTAAAATTATTGATAAACCCAGAATTTTTTTAAATATTGTTTTTCTTTCGATTAGTTTAACTTTATGTTTCATTTTTAACATCATAAATTTTTATTAAAATTCCTTTACAGTTATGTAATATATATATACAATTCTGTATTAGATTGGATTGTTAAATAAAAGTTATGATGTAATTGTTTAAAAAGATTTACTTATTTTCGTGCTTAAAAAAAAGATCTACTTATTGAAGGTTAGAATTACCTAACAGTTTTTTAATTTAATTTTGAAAAAAACGGATTCAAAGATAGTTAGATTAATATAATTATCTTGTAGCTTTGGTTTCGATTTTTGATTTCATAGCATAGAAAACTCCAATTCCACAGAGTATTATGATTATTTGGATAAGAATTATTAACCAATTAAAGGTAAATAATAAGCTAATACAAACAATTGAGCCTAATAAGGCAATTACAGGCACCCACTTGATGTTTGGTTTAACTTTAAATGGTCTTTCAGCGTCTGGTTTAGTTTTTCTTAATGCAATCAAACTAATATTAACCAAGAAAAAGTTTATGAGAACACCAAAGACTGTAGCATCTGCTACAATTCTTATATTTACAAAAAAGACGGGAATTACGGTAAAGATCGTAGTAAATAATATAGCCATTATCGGTGTTCTGTGCTTAAGCGAAATCTTACTCAATCCTTCTGGAAGTGCTTTATCTCTTGCCATCCCATACATCATACGAGAGGTAACTATTAACATTATGAGGACTGTATTAGCAGTTGCAAATAAAGCAATTAGAGACATGATTAAACCCCCAATAGGACCCATAATTGTTTCAGCAACATCTCTTAATGGTGCTCCGGATGAAGCAAGTACATTATAAGGTAAGATGTTAACCACTGAAATTGCTGTAAGACAATAAAGGATTGTTGTTATAATGATCGAATAAATGATTGCTCGTGGTAAATTCTTATGAGGTTCTTTAACTTCTTCAGCAATATTAGCAATATCTTCAAAACCAATATAAGCAAAAAAGATTAGAGCAACTGAAGAAAAAATTACTGTAGGGGGGGAACCAACTGGAAGTATAAAATAATTTGGTCCTTCTGTCCCGAATAATCCAATTATTATAATAATAATTAAGCCTGATGCTTCAATTAAAGTAAATATTATATTAGTTCTGGTTGATGTTTTAATCCCTATAAAATTAATCATGCTTAGAATAATAATGAGTAAAATTGCGAATAAAACAACTAAAAAGATTGAAGAAATTCCAAATAAATTCGATAAGTAATTAGCAAATCCTAACGCAACCGTAGCGGCAGAGAATATGCCTGAAAAAATTATAACCCAGCCTAAAATAAATGACAAAATTCGTTTCTTAAATGCTTCCTCAGTATACACAAATTCAGCTGCACTTTTCGGAAACATTGCAGAAAGTTCAGCATATGACAAACCAGTCAACGCACCAGTAATAGATGCTAAAATGAATGCTAACCATGATAAGTTCCCAGTAATCCCCACTACTTCCCCAATTAATGCATATATCCCTGCTCCTAAAACATTTCCTACACCATATGCAGTAAGCGCAAATAAAGAAACTCTACGTTTTAATTTAGGTTTTTTTTTAACTTCTTCCATGATTATCCCCTTTTTTAATATAAATAATTATTAGTTCAATTTTATAAAAAATATGGTTTTTTTAATAAGGATTTTTAAGCTGATATAAAAGTATGAAATTTATTTACTTCAACTTTTCAGTCCTTACAATGCATGGTTGTTGTTCAGCTCTATGCTTTTTTGCTTGTCTTAATCTTAATTCTCTCCTTTTTTTAGCATCCTCATACCGACGTTTTTGTTCGTCTGTTTCTGGAATAATTTGAGGAATCTCAGTTGGTTTATCATTATCATCAAGAGCAACGAAAGTAAGATATGCTGAGCCTACATGGGTATGCGTCCCTGTTCTCAAACATTCTGCTTCTACTCTAACTCCTATTTCCATAGATGTTTTTCCAGTATAATTAATTGAAGCTTTTGCGAAAACAACATTTCCAATAAAAACAGGAGATATAAAATCCATTCTATCTACCGAAGCAGTAACGACATTACAATGTGTGTGCCTTGCTGCACAAATCGCGGCAGTTTGGTCTACAAGCTTAAGAATGTGCCCTCCGTGAACATTACCCGCAGGATTTGCATGTTCGGGGTACGTAATTTGTGCTATTTCAATTTGAGATTCTGATGTTTTTTTACTTTTCATGAAATCATCAACTTTATTATTATTATTAATTATTATAACCTCTTATAAGAAACATTTTTGTAATTTTTATTAGAACTATATGCCCACATTGCCGTTTGTATACTTTTGCAATTTATCCAAGTTTTAAGAAATTTCTTATATAGATTTATCCTAGAATAAAGTTTCTTCTGATATTTTCGATGAGTCGTTAGAAAAGCTTCATTCTCTAAATTTTTAATAGAATATGTCAGAGATCCCATATCATATAAATCCCAATCTTGAGGAAAGTTAGTAGCTATAAGTCTATTATTTTTTTGAAAGTCAGCAAATAATCGAGTACCAGGTAAGGGTGTCAATATAGTGGTTTGAATAACATCAACTCGATTTTTTAAAATATAACTAACCTTTCTATGCATACTTTCTACAGTTTCTGAATCAGACCCAAAAATAAATGCTCCTAAAACAGCTATTCCATATTTATTAATATTCTTAAAAGCTTTTTCATATTCAAGTTGCAGATTTAATTTTTTATCCATCGATTTAAGTTCTTCTGGATCCGCAGACTCTAAACCTAAAAATACCATCTTGCATCCTGCTTTGCCTGCCCATTCCAAAACTTCTTCATTACTTCCAAAATTTAATGAAGCTTGACAGAACCATGTTTTATTTAATTTTCTTTCAACCATCCCTTTAAATAATTTGAGGGCTCTTTCTTCCGCGCTTTTACCATACCCTAGAATATTATCATCAACGAAAAATATCATCCTTTGGGGCATTTGCTCTAACTCATCTAGGACATTTTCATAAGGTCTCTGTCTATATTTTCTACCATTGAAAGCACTTACAGAACAAAAATAGCAATCCATAGGACATCCTCTTGAAGTTTGAATCGTCCCAAATAAATATTTTTCACTAAAAATTTCTCGATTAGGAACAACAGAATCCTTTAGATCTAAATGAACTCCTTCATATCGCTTCTTCAAATCATTATTTAAAAAGTCATTTATAACGGTAGGCCATATGCTCTCTGCTTCTCCAATTACAACAGAATCAACATATTTTAAAGCTTCTTCTGGCATCATAGAAGCATGTATACCGCCCATAATTACAGGAATCTTATTTTTTCTATAATATGTAGCGATTTCATATGCTCTATTTGCAGCAGAGGTAAAAGCTGTTATCCCTACCAGATCAGCATTTTCATATTCGAATGTTTCAAAATTTTCATCAATTAGTTTAACTTGAAAATCTTCAGAGGTTAGGGTAGCAACTATTCCTAAGCCTAATGGTGGAAAAGTCGAAGATGGATTAATTGTCAATCCAATTTTATCTTGGTTTACAGGATTAATTAATATCAACTTCAATTTTCCCTCTATGCTCTCAAATTGCTTTGATTTTAACTCAATTATGAATTGTTTTTTGAGATCATAAATCAATAGATATATCCCCAAAAAATAAAAAAGTAAACTTGTGATGAAAATCATAAAAAATTGAAGAAGGGCAATTAGATTACTAAGAAGAAAAATTAGGTTTATAATGATAGTAGGTAATGAGAAAAATATAAGTGGTGTAATGTATGGGGATTTATTGTGAATTTTTACAATTACTTCCTTATTAGCCATCGTTTCTTTAATTCCAAAAAAATATGGCATAGGATAAAAGATCATAAAAGAAGGTATTATAGTCCATAGGAGATTTTGCATAAAAAACAATGTTATAATTATAGTAAGAATAAGAAAAGCAAATAATGGGATGAAATATTTTAATCTCACTTTTTTACACCTCTAAATTTCTATCTTAATGGATATTTTGGCTTTCTTTTTCCAAAAAAGGCACTAGACGCCTCATTTACATCTTTTGAAGAGAAACTCAAAACAATAGAGCTATTTTCAAATTGCAAAATATTGTTTAAACTAGGAGAATCTAAAGATAAGTTAAGGGCTTCTTTTGTCATACGTAACCCTAATGGACTTTTAGTTAATAATTCTTCTGCTAATGCTAACGCTTCATCCAATAATTTTTCTTTCTCAACAACTTTTTGGATAAATCCAATCTTTTCAGCTTCTTCTCCAGAAATAATCCTTCCACTATATATTATTTCAGCAGCTCTTGAAAGGCTAATAAGACGAGGAAGGAAATAACTACTTCCCATGTCCGCTCCTGTTAGTCCAATATTTATGG
>JBHLPN010000023.1:0-19921 GCA_048939445.1 Promethearchaeota archaeon
GCTCCAAATGAAGGATAAGCATGCACATCAACAAAATTGCCACTTAAATATGCAGCTTCAGCAATGATTTCACAAGCTGTTACTGCGCCCTGGCCTCCCCGTCCATGAATAATGATTTCAATATTTTCTGTTACACTCATATAAAAACCTAAGAAAATTGGATAAATATTATTTATTATGAAGTTTATCGATTAATATAAAATTTTTTTAAATTTCTTATATGAGCAATAATAAAGAATGATATTTAAAATCTCAATTCATTAAAAGAAATAATATTAATAAGATAATGATATTTTAAATTATCATTAACCTAATAATTACATTTTCTAAAGTCTATGTGATAATATCATGAAAAATGAAATTGGAAATTTTGAAGGAAGGGAATTGAAAAAATTATTCTATCAATGTTGGTTACCCGATAGTGGAGAAATTAAGGCTTATATTATTGCTATTCATGGATGGGGGACTCACTCTGATAGATTAAAAAACCCTGCAGAATATCTTACAGAAAAAGGATATGCCATTTATGCATTTGATTTACGGGGACATTGGAGAAATATTGGTGATATACCTGGACATATAGACAGTATGGATCATATCCAAAAAGATACGCTTCTTTTCATGGACTTTATAGGTGAAATTGCCAAAGGTAAGAAGATATTTATAATGGGTCATTCATTTGGGGGATTAGTTAGTTTAATTTTTGCAATAAATCATCCCGCATTATCAGGAGTCCTAGTTTCCTCACCATTATTGGTGAGGAAACCAAATAAAATATTAGATAATATTATTGATCAGAATCAATTGACAAGTGATTTAAAACTATTAAGACAATATATTGCAGATAAACATCGAATAGAAGTTATTTCTGCCAAATCAGCTACTGAGATTGATAAGTTTTCAAAATGGGCAATGGAAAATGCATCAAATTTACTTTGCCCAATATTACTAAAGCAAGGTGGTGATGATAAAATAGTGGATAAAAGCAAGACAAAACAGTTTTTCGATCAAGTTAGAAGTAAAGATAAGACATACCGAGAATATGATGGTTTTCTCCATGATTTATGGAATGAGAAAGGTAGAGCTCAAGTATACCAAGATATGTACGTATGGCTTGAGAAACATCTATAATCATATAATAAAATTATAATCATTATAACAAAACACTTCTCGAAAATACGACTAAAGAAATGAATAAATATAATCCTGACTTATTCCTTGAGTCTTTATTTCATCCAGAATTAATTGACTTACCAGAAGCATGGATAGAAACTTTAGATATTACTACTTGGATATAAATTTAGATTTAATATTATTAAAATAGTAATAGTTAGAAATAATTTCTATAAAAAACTAATAGACTTGTAGCATTTAATTCTAAATTATGGTTTAATTTCTTAATGCTTAAAGATATGACTTTCAAAGATATTAAATTCAAAGATTTAACTCCAATGTTAAAGCATTGGTATAGTGTTAAAAAAAAATATCCTGAAATTCTTGTAGCCTATCGAATGGGTGACTTCTATGAATTCTTCTATGATGATGCTGTAAGAATTTCAAAACTTCTAGGGATAACATTAACTAAAAGAGGAGATGTTCCTTTAGCGGGGATTCCGCACCATTCTGGTCATAATTATTTTAACAATCTTATGAATCTTGGTGAAACTTTAGTAATAGTCGATCAATTAGAAGATCCTGCTACAGTAAAGGGAAGAATTGTAAAACGAGGAGTGACTCGGATCCTTTCACCGGGAACAATAATAGAACCTAATCTGTTGAAATCTAATGAGAATAATTATATTGCATCAATGGTAGAAGGGAGAAGAGGATTTGGTGTTGCTTTCGCAGATATTTCCACAGGAGAATTTCTTGCAACAGAATTTTCAAATAAAGAACAAGATCCACAAGAAAAACTGCTAAGTTTATTTTCTCAATATGATCCTGTGGAACTAATAATACCACCTGAATTGAAAAAAGACGAGAGACTTTTTATCCTTTTAACAGATCTGACAAAAGCAATTATTAAACCTTATGAAGAACATGTGTTTTTATATGAGGAGGGTTATACGTTAATTACTCGACATTTTAAGATCTCAAATTTAAAAAGTTTTGGTTTAGAAGAAAAAGAAATGGCTATTCAAGCTGCAGGTGGGTTATTAGCTTTTTTAAAAGATACACAACGAGATATAATCCCTAATATTTTTAAAATTAATCTTATCCAAGAAAAAAATATTCTCCACTTAGATTATGTAACACAGAGAAATTTGGAATTAACTAGCTCTTTGTGGGAGAGAGGAAAGGAAACTACATTATATTCTATTTTTAACCACACATTTACACCAATGGGAGCACGCTTATTAAAGAAATATATTCTCCAACCTTTAACTGATGTTGAGGAAATAAATCAAAGACTTAATATAGTTCAGAAATTTAAAGATGATATCTTTTTAAGATCGGATTTAAGGGAAGAATTGAGAGTTATTGGTGATCTTGAGAGATTTATTAATAGGGTTAATTATAGTGGCCGGACTAATGCTCGAGATTTAATAAATATTAAAAACTCTTTAGAAAAAATTCCAAAAATCAAAGAATTATTATTAAAAGTAGAAATTCCCGAGATTTCTGAATTTGTTACAAAAATTCAAGCTTTTGATAGCACAAAAAACTTGATTGATGCCTCAATTAAAGATAATCCTCCAAGTACAATCAGAGAAGGTAATATTATTAAGGATGGTTTCAACAATGAAGTGGATGAGCTTAGAGATATAATTCATAACGGAAAGAAATATGTTTTAGAATATGAGCAAGAGCAAAAGAAAAGGTTGAATCTAACAACAGGATTAAAAATTGGGTATAATAATATCCTTGGGTATTATATCGAAATTACATTGAGAACTCTTAAAATTATCCGAAAGGTCCCTGAAGATTATGTTGAGAGAGCAACCCTCAAAAATGCTAAAAGATATACAACAAAAAAATTAAAAGAACTTGAAGAAAAAATTGTTCATGCAGAGGAAAAAATTAATGATTTAGAATATCAAATTTTCAATACTATTCGAGAAAGTGTTGAAAAAGAAACAAAAAATATCCTTGAGACTGCACAAAATATCGCAATCATTGATGTTCTTGCATGTTTTGCTGAAATTGCAGAACAATATAATTATTATCGTCCTAAGATAAATAACGAGGATAAAATTATAATTAAAGCAGGCAGACATCCTGTAGTCGAACAAATTAACTTGGATGAACAGTTTATTCCTAATGATTGTTATTTAGATAATAAAAATGACCAGTTATTAATTATAACTGGTCCAAATATGGCCGGTAAAAGTACCTATTTAAGGCAAGTGGCTTTAATATGTATTATAGCACAGATGGGATGTTTTGTGCCAGCTAAATCTGCCACAATAGGAATTATTGATCAAATTTTCACAAGAATAGGAGCTTCAGATGATCTTGCAAGAAAATTAAGCACATTTATGATTGAAATGACTGAAACGGCTAAAATTTTAAATTATGCCACACCTAAAAGTCTTATAATTATAGATGAATTAGGGAGGGGAACAAGCACTAGCGATGGTCAGAGCATTGCAATGGCCACTCTTGAAAAACTACACGAATTACAAATCAAAACTTTATTTAGCACCCATTATCATCAATTAACAGAAATTAATTTACCAAGAGTAAAAAATTATCATTTAGATATTATCGAAAATGACGATGGGAGCATCAATTTTGTTAGAACATTAAAACCAGGGAGTACAGATAAATCTTATGGTATCCATGTAGCAAAATTAGCCGGGATTCCTGATGATGTGATAATAAGAGCATTTGAAATTCTTGAACAAATAGAAGAAAAAGATCCTTTTAGAACAGCTGTAAGAGAAAATGGCGAAATTGCTTCATCCAGTAAATATTATGATAAAATTATTAATGGAAAAAAAGTTGAACTTGAAAAGTTAAACTCTGAATTAAAAACTTTTAGAGGATTACTAAGGAAATGTACTGAAGATCTAGGTAGAACAGAGAAAGATCTTGAAAGAAGAAAGAGAAAAATTAAAGAATTAGAATTGAATATTCAGGCTAAGGAACTTAAAACTCCAAGAAAGAAAAAGTATGTTCAGACAAGTTTATTTGAACCTATTAGCAATAAAGAAAAAGTTGTAGATTTACTGAATTTTATTAATAAAATTGATTTAAAATCAGATATTCCAGAAAAAATTAAGCAGCAATTAATTGAACTTAAAAATAAAATTGAAAAAATTAGTTAACCGAGAATAACAGGTATAATAAAGACAATAGTGGTCAGATAAACATAATATATTGCTATTATTGAGACAAGGATAATCCTGTATAAATTTTTTCGATCTTCATTCTTAAGATTCTCTAAAAACATTATCAATAACAACCCGATAAACATTAAATGTGATGGTTGTAAAGCTTTCCACATAATTGAATCGAAAATTAAAATTCCTTGAATTTCTTCATCACTATAAAGCCAGTTATTAATCATTTGAAAGAAATAATTAGGGAAAATTAAATAGGGAATACAAATTATAAAAAACGGAACCAAATAATAGAGAAGATCTTTCCACTTTATTTTTCTAGCAATAAGTAAAACAGGAAGAAATAGTATTGCTGTTATTTTAAACGTAGCAAGAGTGAATAATATACCCGAAATCCATTTTTTATTTCTTTCTAGAAAGACATAAGAATAAAATAGTAAGAATAAAATTAAAAAATTGACATTATTATAATACCCATCAATACTAAAGCCAACTATACTAAATATATAAAAAATTAGCAAATCTTTTTTATTTTTGAATACTTTCGGTGATTTTCTAAGAACTAGAAGGGTTAAAATCAATCGTAACGCATCCCATATATAAACTCCTATTATAGTATTGTAAGGGATTCTATAAATTGGAAAAAATATGAAATACCAAAAATAGAGATAATATGGAGGCCAATCTGTAATTCCAACGGGATTATAGAAATCTATCAACCCATTATCCATACCTTTTATAAGAATTTTAAAATCAATATCTTTTGTGTCTTGAATCCAAACTGAGATATCAAAGAAATATAAAAATATTCTTAATATGAGGAGAGTAATTGTGATAATTATAAAAATATACATAAAATACAAATGAATCGAAGATTGTTCCTCCTCGTTTATTCTATCCTTATTACTCATAATTTACACTCGATTGAATTATATTAAAGTATTAAAAGAAATTTAAAAGACTTACTTTCAATTTAACGGCTAAATTAAAAACAATCTTAGATCAAAATTTATTTAAACTTTAATAGTGTACTATTTTAAATTTGATTGTAATGAGAAATATATTAACTTAGTATTCTTATCTTATCATTGAAATAAAATACAGAAAATCGTTCGAAAATTGTGAAAGTAAGCAAAATTGAAAAAATTGTTGATGCAGAGAAAATTGCTGCCGGAGAAGTTGTGGATAGACCTGCTAATATCGTAAAAGAACTTATTGAGAACAGTATCGATGCACAAGCATCAGAAATTAGAATTATTGTGAAAAGAGCTGGAAAATCATTAATTCAGGTAATAGATAATGGTATCGGAATTCCCTCTGAAGATATTGAAATTGCTTTTGAGAGACATACAAGTAGTAAGATTAGAAGTATAAAAGATTTAGAGAAACTTTCTACATTAGGCTTTAGAGGTGAAGCATTAGCTAGTATTGCGGCAGTAAGCAAAGTTAATATTATCTCTAGGGTTGAGTTTGAAGAGAAGGGTATACACTTATATATTGAAGGAGGAAAAATCGTAGATAAGAAAATAGTTTCTTGCGCTGTTGGTACAAATATTCAAGTTAAAAATTTATTTTATAACCTCCCCGCAAGGCAGAAGTTTCTTAAAACTGATGCTACTGAATTGGGTCATATTACAGATATTCTGCAGAGATATTCTTTAGCATATCCAAAACTTCATTTCATTTATCGACATAATGATTTAGATATTCTCAATTGCCCTGGCTTAAATGATTTAAAAACAACTGTGTTTCATATTTATGGAAAAAAAATAGCGAAATTCATGGAATCATTTGACTACACCGAGGATGATATTAAATTTCGGATACATGGTTTATTGGGTCATCCTCAAATTGCTAAAAATAATAGATCTTACTCAAGTTTATTCATAAATCAGCGTTATATCATCAGTGATGTATTATTTAGAGCAATAAACGAAGCATATCAAGGAATATTAATGGTAAGTAAATACCCTTTCTTTATTATATTTCTTGAGCTTGATCCTTCTGTGATTGACTTTAATGTTCATCCAAAAAAGCTTTATGTAAGATTCGAAAGAGAAGATGCTATTTATAATAAGATTTATAATGTTATTCAACGTTTTGTGCATGATAAATTTATAATTAAGGAGGCAAAATATATATCCACTGAATTAGAAGAATTTATATCTAAAGAAGAGCGAGAATCACTCCAATTTACAAAACAATTAGAAGAGGTCCAAGAAAAGACAGCTAAATATGAAGAAACATCTCAAGAAGAAATCAAAATCCTCGAAGAAAGCGTCCAATTAAGCTTGAGTGACCAAATAATTAAAGAACAATTTGATACAGAAATACCTCCTGAAATGTTTTTACGAGGAAAATATATAATTGCCAAAAACTTTCCAAAACTACGTTTAATTTCTCATACAGGTCAATTAAGTAATAAAACATATGTTGTTTTGGAAGGTATCAACGAAAATAATGAAGAAGGACTGTTTATTTTGGACCAACACGCAGCTAGTGAAAGGATAAATAAAGAAAAATTCTTAGAAGCATATGAAACGTCAAAGATGAGTAAGCAAAAACTTATATCAGCTTTAAAAATTGATGTATCTCCAAGTGAAAAGATATTTTTGGAAGCTAATTTACATGAAATTAGGAAGTTAGGATTTAATTTCGATCATTTTGGAGGAAATACGTTTATTTTAAGAGAAATACCTATTATCATGGGTAAAGTTCCAGACATTAATATAATAAAAGAAATTATAAGTGATGTATCGAATATTGGTAAGGATAAAAGTTTTGTTGAAGTTAAAGAAGAAATCATCAATTATTTATCATGCCATAAAAGCATAAGAGGAGGAGATGATCTCTCCTTAAAAGATATAAGAAATTTATTATTTGAATTATCACAGTGTAAAGATTCTTATCATTGTGCTCATGGAAGACCAACTCTAAGATTCTTTTCTTTTAAAGAATTAGATAAACTTTTTAAAAGAATAGTTTAAAGAAATATATTTAAAATTAAGCTTTTGAGAAAGCAATACCTTCTATACCTTGTATACCATCAACTTGTTTAAATAATTCTTCAAGTCTATCAGTTCCTCCCCATTCTTCAGGGTATCGTATTCGAACTCTCGCTTTTTTCAAACCAAATGCAACTGGTAATACATCATAATATTCGATGATACAACTATCAGGTAATACATTTTTCAATTTACCAACAAATTTCTCAAAATCTACTTCAGTATCTTCTGGAACAACATCGATTAATGCAATAAATTCTCCCATTTTAAACTCTTCTTTTATTTTTTTTTAAGGACCTGAAAAATCACATTTCAAACAACGATATTCTTTTCCCATCTCTCTGCATCGTTCACATCGCCAAATTGTCACATCTCCGCAGGAAGGACAAGGGAAATGAACTGCTCCTTCGTATGGCGCGATTGGTCGTCCACATCCAAAGCAGATATTTTTCTTGTAAGTGCTCATTAATATGTTAATTATTACTTTATTAAAAATTAGATTTTAAAATGTGGCATGACTTTAATTATTTTTTGTTTTTGTAAATGGGCTTATTAGTATTAAACTATTCCCTTTTAATTGATTTACCAGTTGAATTAAAGTGATTTATTCATAATAGAACAAACTAGTAAATTAAATTTTAAATTGATAAACACCTTAATTTACATATAATCATTTTTAAGTGAGAACTGAGATGCCAGAAAATAAAGTGAAGAAATACTTTTCATTAATAGAAGCGTGGGCATGGTGTGATATATGTGAAGATATGGTTGCTTTAAGGGTTGATAAGAAAGAAATTATCGATGGATTAAAAATGGGAATCTACACCAAAGAATTCAAACATTCCAACCAATATCCTGATACTGAAGATCCAGATGATCAATCTGGTCAAGAACATACGATTTATGTTTATATTGATGATGCTTTCAATGTAACCGGTGTTAAATCTTTTTTTGGAGAATCTCCAACCACCGAAGAAATTGGTGCAGAAGCTATCCAAGAAGGAGTGGAAGTTAGAATTCCTGTTGTAGTGAAAGAAATTCCACCAATGGCTGTACAATTTGGCATGCTTAATAAAGACCAGTTTAAAGTCTTAAAGATATGTGATGGGATGAACACTATTGAACAAGTTGCTGAAATAGCTCAGATCAGTATAGAAGAAATAGAAATAATGATGGAACAGCTCAGAAAAAAAGGATTGGTAAAAGTTATTAAAAGAACTTGAAATATTTTATTGTTCTTATTATTTCTTATTATAATATGTCTTTTTAGAGTTTATCTCTCTTGATTTATAGTTATAAAATTTAAGGAGTTTGTTCGAGCATCTTTTTTGCTATAAAATCAAAAATTTGCTCTACATTCTCCCCTGTTTTAGAGGAACATTCAAAATAGGCATGTAGACCATAATTTCTTGATAATTCCATTGCTTCTTCTATTTCAACCGATCTTTTTTCTTCAAGATCCAATTTTCCACCAACCATAATGATGGGTATTTTCATTTGGGTATCAGAGACAAAATATTCAAAAATTGAAAGCCAATCATTAATATCTTTAATAGTTGAATACCTTGTTATATCAAACATGAAGATGCCTCCATCTGCTCCTTTAGCAAAGCTAGGTAAAAGTACTCTAAAACGTTCTTCACCAGCAAAATCCCATATACGAAGAGTCACTTGTTTTCCGTCGAGTTCAACGTTTTTAATACTGAAATCCGCTCCGATTGTCATTTTAATATCCTTTTCAAATATTCTTGTAAGAAATCTTCTAATCAAAGTCGTTTTACCTACTCCACCATTACCGAAGACACAAACCTTAAATGCAAGCTTCTGTTCGATTTTTCACACCTTAGTTGAGATAGAAAAATTCTTCTTTTTCTAAATAATCTATTTTAATCTTTAAAAATATTTTTGTATAAAGTAATTTATGTTTTTTACTAATAATTTTTATTCTTTTTGTTTTAAGGATATAATAAATAAATTCTCGTTAATACGTTCAAAATTTCAAAAAAATAACTCTTTTTCAAAAATTATAAAATGGATTTAAGTTTTAAATTAAATCTTTTGAATTTTAATGGTTTCCAAGCATATGGTTATTTAATCAACGATTATTTTATAATATCAGTTATAAAACAAGTTTCGATTATCTTTATTCCAGTAATTTGCGAAATTTTATCTTCAATCAAAGGATTGAATCTATCAATTGAATCAAGATCTACCTTCAGAAGTAAACCACAATCACCAGATAACCGCCAAATATTAGATATTTCCTCAATACCAGATAATTCTTTTAATATTCGTTTGATTTCCTTAAAATCAGGTTCAATTTTTATAGTTGCATGGACTTTTTGTCTTGAATCAATTTCATATTCAATAGTGAATTTTTTTATTATACCTTCTTCAACAAGTTTTTTCACACGTCTTCTAACAGTTGCTTCTGTTTTATTAATATTGCTAGAAATATCATTATAAGACATTCTACTATCCTCTTTAAGCAACTCTAATATTTTTAAGTCAATTATGTCCATGTTACCTAAATCTTGATTTATATGAAATATGTACTATAAAATAAATATATACATCTACTAAAGAAATATGATGTTTCATTTATTAATTCATTCCCAATGGGGTAGATTGAGTAAGTTTCCTATCTTAGAAAAATACTATATCAATTTGATTATAAATATTATTGAAGATCAGAATAATGAGTTCAGAATAATATGATGATCAAATCGATAAATCAAATGATCTTATTTTAAAAAAAGATTAATATTTTGATTAATTTTACATCTCAAATTAATTTAAAATTAATATTATTGTCAAACGATTCATTTTTAAATATAATATAAAAAATACTTAACAATTATATTTGATGAAAAAATGAGTGAAAATCAATATGATTTAGTTATTATCGGTGCTGGACCTGGTGGTTATCATGGAGCTATTAGAGCGGCTCAATATGGAGCAAAAGTTGCTTTAATTGAAAAAGATAAACTAGGAGGAACATGTCTTAATTGGGGGTGTATCCCTACAAAAGCATTGTACGCTTCTGCTCATTTAATTGAAAAAATTAAAGAAGCTCATGAATTTGGAATAGAAATATCTGAGTATAATTTAGATTTTGCTAAAGCTGTCGAAAGAAAAAATAAAATAGTAGAAGAGTTGGTTGGAGGAATTGAACAATTAGAGAAGGCTTGGAAAAATGATGTGTATGGAGGTCATGGCAAAATTATAGGGGGAGATATTAACAATGGATTTGAGGTCTTGGTTGAAGGCGAGAATAATGTAATAATTAAAGCAAAAAGAGTAATTATCGCAACAGGCTCCTCACCTGCTCTAATTCCAGCTTTTAATATTGATCATGAACGTATTTTAACAAGTGATGATATCTTACATCCTGATTTTAAAACTGTACCTAAGAGACTTTTAATAATTGGTGCAGGTGTTATTGGCTGTGAATTTGCTAATATTTTTACGAGATTTGGTAGTAAAGTAACTATACTTGAATATCTTCCCTCCGCAATTGCTACAGAAGAACCTATGATTGTAAAGGTTTTAATGAAAAAGTTTGAAGAATTGGGAATTGAACTATATGTTTCACAAAATGTATTATCTGTAGAAAATACAGGTTCTGGAGTAAAGGCTATAACCTGTGATGCATCCCTTCCACGAGATCAAACAGATTCTGCTGAAAAATCCATCTATGAAGCTGATATGTGTCTAGTATCTATTGGACGAGCAAAAATATCCAAAGATCTTGGATTAGAAACATTTGGTATAGAAACTGACCGTGGTGCTATAAAAGTTAATAAAGATACATTAGAAACTTCTATGAAAGGAATTTATGCAATTGGAGATGTCACAGGAGGACTTATGCTTGCTCATGTAGCCAGTTATGAAGGTGATATCGCAGTTGCTAATGCTCTATCCAGTATTGGAGGATTTCCTGTTAATGATCTGAAACCTGATTACACTGTAGTTCCAGCAACAATTTTCACATCCCCAAATATAGGGTCTGTAGGCTATAGAAGAAAAGTTGCAAAAGATATGGGAATTGATGTCTTGATGGGTCAATTTCCTTATCAATCGCTAGGTAAAGCTAAGTGTATGGGTGAAGAAGAAGGTTTTATTATGGTGCTTGCAGATAAAAACACACATAAAATCATTGGTGCTTCTTGTATTGGCGCTGAAGCACCCGAACTAATATCTGAAATTGCCCTAGCAATGCAACATGGATTAACAATCCATGATATTGCAGAGACAATCCATAGCCACCCTACTATATCTGAAATGGTGTTGGAAGGATCTGAGTCTGTTGTAGGTAAAGCAATCCATAAGAAAGGACGTCCTATTCATCATTAATCCTTTTTTTTTTAATTCATTTTTCAATCAAAGGTTAATATTTGTTGAATATTATTAATTGTTTTGATCGTTTTTCATAATCATAATTGATGTATATTGACACCATCACAAGTGAGATTTACATGAATGATTGAATTTGTTAAATATATCCGATTGATCTCGGCGTGAGATGATCGGTTTTATTATATAAATATTATATTTTGCGACGGATAGATTATGCAAAACGATCAGCTTTATATATGATCAATTCCATTATTTAATTGAGGTGAGCAAGTTATAATGAACAGTTTAAAAATGAAAGAAAAAGCTGAAAAGAATTTTGAAAATATAAAGGATGCCATAAAAGGTATATATGAGATTTTTGATCTTTCCCTAAGTGAGGATGATTTTTATTATAAAGCCGGGAAAGATAATATTACAGCAATTTATAAGAATCTCATAGAATTATTGTTAAATGAGTATGGGCTTCGTAAGCTTTTAAAGAAGATACAAAACTCGGAAGTAGATTTAAACATCATACTAAACGAATGCTTAGTTAATACATAAAATAGTTTTATTTTTTGATTATTATTTCAAATTACACCTTTATTTCAATCTGATAACAGTTCCCTGACTTCATCCGTTGAACGCTCATCTCATCCAGAGTCCTAATTCTTTCAAGGAGATATCAGGGAACTGACCTTTTTATTTTTCCTTGGAATACTTAGATTTCACTGAAAAATATAATTAATTAAAAAATTCTTACTCAGAACCTAATTGCTTATCTAAGTCAATGACTAATGGAACTTCTTCATCATTCTTCTTAATAATGACTTTTAAAACTCCATCTTCAATTGTAGCGCTTATAGGTTCAATTTTAGCGACTTTTCCTTTCAACTGGGAATTTAAACAAGTATGTTCCTCGTTATAAAGGTAACATTTAGAACAACAAAAGCCAACAGGCATATAACCAACTATGGAACATTGGGCATATGCATCGCAATTACAATTATTGCACATTTTTTTTATCACTTATTTATTTTTTATTTATTTTTTGTGAAATTTTTTTTTATTTTATAAGTAGTTATTTCCACAATATTATAATATAACGTTTTCATATTTAAAGATGATCATTCCTCGACATTTCTTGTTTTGAAAAGAGTATATTCGCAAAATTTCGATCATGTGATGCTGTTTTTGACACATTGATTTTTAAAATTGATCATCTATAGTTCAAAAGAATACTTTTATCGAAATCCGTTGATCCAAATTACTGTGATCGATCATCCCTATTTTTATTATCGATCGTGAAAATAAAACTAATAAAATCAAACAATCTTACGGGTTTTTGATCGCTCTCGATCATTAAATCTAAATTCTATTTACTGTTCCGGAAAAATAATCTATAAAAGATTATTAACATTAAAAAAAATACATAATACGGGGAATTATGTAGTCGAAATGCACCACCATATTGATGATTTTAATAATATATAACAAATTTAAAGCATATGGTTATTGAAATTTTCTAAAAAATTTATTAAATCTCTATTATTTTTCTTACCAACTAAGTAGATGGATAATAAAACTTTTAGACATGTCTGTAATAAATTTTGAGTTTCGAAATGAGGTATTAAAACATAATGCTTCTTTAAGTTATTGTTATCAGTGTAGTACTTGTAGTGGTGGGTGTCCTGTTGCTCTAATAACTCAAGGAAGATATAATCCAAGAAAAATTATTGAAGAAGCAATTTTGGGTTTACAAGATAAATTGGTAGAGAAACAGGATCCTAATCCTTGGCTTTGTTCAACCTGTCAAACTTGTGTTGAATTATGTCCTCAAAAGGTTGAGATTACTGAAATTTTTACGTTAATAAAAAATAAGTGTTTTGATACTGGTAACGTTCCTGAGGCTTTTATTTCGCAAGGAAGAGCTGTTTTAGATAATGGAATTGCACTTCCATATTCAAAAGCGATTATTACTAGAAGAGAGAAATTAGGATTACCTAGAATAAAAACAGCTCCAGTCGATGAAATAAAGAAAATCTTAAAAGAGACTAATTTTGAAAATAATCTTCCGAAAGAGGGGATGTAAAGTTGTCTTATGATTTATTTTTGGGCTGTGTTATTCCAGCAAGATTACCTTTTTTAGAAGCATCTTCAAGAAAAGTATTTGAAAAACTTGGCATTAAATTGAATGATGTTGATGGATTTAGTTGTTGTCCTGATCCAACAGGTATTGAACTTATTGATCATAAAACGTGGTTAGCTTTAGGAGCAAGAAATTTAAGTTTATCAAATAATAATGGTGGAATCATATCTTTTTGTTCTGGTTGTGTTGAGACACTAAAAGGAGTTAATTATTACATTAGAAAAAATCAAACAATAAAAGATGAAGTAAATAAAATTTTAAAAAATGTTGGGAAAAATTATGATGGAAAAACTAAAGTAAAACATTTTGCAGAAGTTCTTTATGAAAATCTTGATAAAGTGAGAGAGAATGTGGTACATCCTTTAAATGGATTTAAAGTAGCTGTTCATTATGGATGTCATTACCTAAGACCTTCTGAGATTATTAATTGGGATGATCCTTTTGAACCAATTACTATTGATGAAATAATTAGAACTATAGGGGCAGATTCTATAGAATATGAATTAAAAATGGAATGCTGTGGAAATCCTCTTGAAAAATCAGATAAAGAAATTTCACTTAAAATGATTGATAATAAGCTAAAATCAATTCAAGAATCTGGTGCTAATTGTGTTACACTAGTTTGCCCAGCATGCTTTCAACAGTTTGATTTTAATCAACGAGAGTTAAGTAAAGATAAAGAAGTTGGTTATGAGTTTCCAGTTTTTTATCTTTCAGAATTAGTAGCTCTTGCTTTTGGATTTAAACCTGAAGAATTGGGATTGAATTTTCATAGAGTAAGAGCTACAAAATTATTAGAAGGATTCTAAAATTCTTTTAAAAATTTAAAAATTGTTTTTAAACTTAAAAAAAGATTTGGTAGAAAAATGGGATTAGCGGAAATAAAGACATTCAAAAATTTAGAAGATGATATAATCTCAGCAAATAGATGTTGTGCATGTGGTGCGTGTATAGCATATTGTGAAAATCAGGCATTTAATGTGATTGAGATGGATAATTATACTCCTAAATTTAAAACAGATAAGAGTGTTGAAAATTGTAAAGAATGTGGGTATTGCTATTATATTTGTCCACAAACAGAGCCTTTGCTAGATAAATTAAAAGAAGTACATCTAGTAAAAGATGAACTTGGTAACGTTATTGATATTTTTGCTGCTAGAACAACTAATACAAAATTAAAAGAAATTGGGCAAGATGGAGGCATTGTGTCAACTATATTGACCTATTTATTCGATACTAATAATATTGATGCCGCAATTGTATCTGAATATGACGAGAATTTTAAACCATTACCTAAAATAATATATACTAAAGACGACCTGGCAAGATCTGCGGGTACTCGGTATTCAATATCATCTAATATCTTACCTTTAAAAGATTTGACTCAAGTGGCAGAAGAAATAATATCCCATAAGAAAAGAATTTATGATAGTGATCAATTACACATTGCATTTGTTGGGACGCCTTGCCAATGTAGGGCAATTAGTAAAATGAAGCTTTTAAATATTAAACCTGCGCATGTTATTAGTGTAGTAATTGGCCTATTTTGTTTTGAAAATTTTGATTATAATAAATTAACAGAAATTTTAGAGTCTAAAACGAAAATTAATCCCTCAAATATCAAAAAAACAAATATCAAAAAGAATTTTTTTGTCACATCAAAAGATGATACAGTAAAAGAAGTTAATATTAAAGATCTTGATGAAGCAGTTAGAAATCATTGCCATGAATGTGATGAATTTGTAGGGAGATTTTCAGATCTTAGTATTGGAGCATCTGGAGCTCCTCCTGGTTATTCAATGATCCTTATTCGAACTGAAAAGGGACGTAGTTTAATAGATTCCTTATTAGCAACAGGTTATATTGAAAGATATATTATTCCAGCTGATCAAATTTCAGAATGGCGACCTAAAAAAATTAATTGGTTAAAAAAAATGACTTCACTAAAAGTGAAGAAATAAATAAAATGGTGGTTTGAATGGTAGAAAATTCTAAAAGTGTTCTGATTATTGGTGCAGGTATTGCTGGTATTCAAGCAGCTTTAGATTTGGGAGATATGGGAATAACAGTCCATTTAATAGAAAAAAGTCCTGTCATTGGAGGAAAAATGGCACAATTGGATAAAACATTTCCCACTTTAGACTGTTCAATCTGTATTTTGGCACCAAAACTATCAGAATGTTACAGACATCCTAATATTAATCTTTATACGCTCTCAGAAGTCCAAAAGATAGAGGGGTCAATAGGTGATTTCACAGTAGAAGTCCTTAAACGGGCTCGGTACGTAAAGGAGGATGTTTGTACAAATTGTGGGGATTGTGCTAAAATTTGCCCAGTACGAGGCGTTCCAAATTATTTTGATGCTAATTTGAAAAATATGGCTGCTGTGTATATTCCCTTTCCTTCAGCAGTTCCTCCTGTTCATATTGTCGATAAGAATTCATGTGTATATCTAAATTATGGTATATGTGGTCTGTGTGCTACGAATTGTGGCGCAGAAGCAATTGATTTTACACAAAAAGATGAGATATTAGAAATAGAAAATATAGGTTGTATTATTGTTGCACCCGGCTATGGTCTAATGGAAGATGTCAATCCACTTACAAAATACGGTTATAAAACTTATCGAAATGTAGTTACATCCTTAGAATTCGAAAGGTTAATTTGTGCTTCTGGACCATTAGAAGGGCATTTAAGAAGGTTATCAGATGGAGTAGATCCGAAAAAAATTGCCTTTTTACAATGTGTAGGATCCCGTTCAGATAGAGATCAAAAGTATTGTTCTTCAATATGCTGTATGTATTGTACAAAAGCAGCAATGATTGCATATGAGCATAATAATGATTTAGAATCGTATGTTTTTTACATTGATATGAGAGCCGGAGGAAAAGGTTTTCAGACTTTTCTTCGTAGAGGAGCAGATGAATATAATATAAAATATATTAAAAGTAAAATAGCTCATATTGATGTGGATACGGATGAAAGTCCTATTATAACATATGAAGATTATGATACATCTGAAATAAAGCAAATGAAGGTAGATTTAGCAGTTTTAGCAACATGTATAATTCCACCACAAGGAATTGAAAAATTAGCAGATATACTAGGAATTGAATTAAATAAATATAATTTTATAAAAACAAATCCATTTTTACCAGTAGAAACGAGTATAGAAGGAATTTTCACATGTGGGTGTGCTCGTGAACCAATGGATATCCCTCGTTCTGTTGCTGAAGCTAGTGGAGCAGCAGCAAGAGCAGCGGAGGTAATCAAAGGAGGTTAAAACGAAAATGTCTAAAAGAGAAGAGGAAGATGTCCGAATTGGAGTGTTTGTTTGTAGTTGTGGTTCAAACATTGGAGGATTAATAGATGTTAAAGAAGTAGCGGAATATGCTAAAACTTTACCTGATGTTGTGTTTACTGAAGATAATTTATATACATGCTCGGAAACAGGATTAGCTCAGATTAAAAATGGGATTAGAGAGCATAATTTAAACCGTGTGGTGGTAGCCTCATGCACTCCGAGAACTCATGAGCCTCTCTTTCGTGATTGTATCAAAGATGAGGGTCTTAATGAGTATCTTTTTCAATTTGTAAATATTCGTGATCAATGTACTTGGGTTCATATGAAATACCCTAATGAAGCTTTGGAAAAAGCTAAAGAAGTAATTCGAATGGGTGTTGCAAAAGCGGCTAAACTTGAGGCTCTTGAAAATATAGTAGTTAATGCAACTCCTACTGCCATGGTTATAGGAGGGGGAGTCACAGGAATGACAGCTGCTCTTAGCTTAGCGAATCAAGGATTTGAGACACATTTAGTAGAAAAGGATAATCAATTAGGTGGAAAGCTAAATATAATAAATAAATTATTCCCTACAGGTCAAGATGCCTCTGAACTTCTAGAAAGTTTGAAGAAAAGAGTTGCAAATAACACGAATTTAACTGTTTATACATCAGCAAGAGTAAAGGATGTTGGAGGTTTTGTAGGGAATTATGTGGTAGAAATTGAACAAAACGGGAAAAGTATTGAATTAACTATAGGAATTATTATAGTTGCTGTTGGAGCCTCTTTATTAACACCAACTGGGAAGTTTGGCTATGATGGCAATAAAAGAATCACTCAATATGAATTAGAAAAGAAACTAAAGGAAAATGCAGTTTCTGCCAAAGATATTGTAATGATTCAATGTGTAGGAGCTCGTAATGATGAAAGAAAGTATTGTTCAAACGTATGTTGTATGACAGCATTGAAAAATGCGCTATTAATTAAAGAAAAGAATCCTAACGCTAATATAACTATTTTATTTAGAGATTTATATACTCCTGGAACTCATTATGAAGAATATTATAGAAGAGCAAGAGAAGCGGGAGTTATTTTTCTGAGTTATAAACTCGAAAGAGAACCTATTGTAGAAGAGAATAATATAAAAGTATTCAATGAGTATATTGGAGAAGAAATGAGTATTCCATACGATTTATTAGTATTATCTACACCTCTAATCGCAAATGATGATAATAAAGAGCTTGCTCAAATGCTAAAAGTACCATTAGAAGAGAACAAATTCTTTCTAGAAGCTCATGTAAAATTAAGACCTATGGATTTCGCGACAGATGGTGTATTCATATGTGGAGCAGCAAAATGGCCGGTAGATCTCACCGAGTCTATAACACAAGGTTATGCTGCAGCAGGAAGAGCAAGTACAATCATATCTCATAACACCATCGAAGTAGAGGGAGCTACTTCATTTTTACCTGAATATAATAAAAATTTATGTACTGGATGTGAAGTCTGCATAACAGTTTGCCCATATAAGGCAATTAGTAAAAATGAGGACGATGAGATTGAAATAACTCAAGTTCTTTGTAAAGGTTGTGGCGTTTGTGGTGCTACATGTACTAACCATGCGATTATAATTAGACACTTTACAGATGAGCAAATTTTATCTGAAATTTATGCTTTTGGAGGTAATTAATATTATGGGATTTGAACCAAAAATTTTAGGATTCTTATGTAATTGGTGCTCATATGCTGGAGCGGATTTGGCAGGAGTTAGCAGAATGCAATATCCTCCAAATATTAGGGTAATAAGAGTCATGTGTAGTGGTCGAGTAGACCCTAAATTTATTTTTGAAGCACTTCGAGTTGGAGCTGATGGGGTAATAATTTTAGGATGTCATTTAGGTGATTGCCATTATCTTGAGGGCAATTATGAAGCTGAGAAGAAATTTGATATGGTTGAAAGGTTCCTGAAACTTATCAATTTTGATAATAGAGTAAGATTGGATTGGGTATCTGCATCAGAAGGAGCTAGATATGCAGCAATTATTACAGAATTTACAGAACATATTAAGTCTTTAGGGCCCTCTCCAGTTGGAGGAGATAGTCCTGATAAAGAAATACTTAATAAATTGAGGGCTATTGAAGAAGCTGCAGGAAGTGATCGAATAAGAGCTCTTGTAGGGCGGGAAAGAAAGATTACAGAACAAGAGAACGTATATGGAGAGAAAGTACCTCTCGAAAAATTTAATGAGATTTTTGATTTAGCGATTATTGAAGAATATGAAAGACATAGAATTTTAATTTCTTTAGAAAATGATTTTAAATCGGTTAAAGATTTAGCAAACGAATTAAAAATAGATCCAAGTATAGTTTTAGAACATATGGTGACTTTAAAAAGTCGAGGTCAAGTTGACTTCGGAGAATTTATTGGAATTACTCCAATGTTTTATAAAATGTAGAGGATATAAAAAATGGAAAAAGTTGGAGCTGTTATGGTTGTTGGCGCTGGTATTGGGGGTTCTCAAGCAGCGCTTGATTTAGGTGATTCAGGTTATAAGGTTTACTTGATTGAATCTACAACAAGCATAGGTGGAGTTATGGCTCAATTGGATAAAACATTCCCGACTAATGATTGCGCAATGTGTATAGTCAGCCCTAAGTTAGTAGAGACAGGAAGGCACCAAAATATTGATTTGAGCATAAATTGTGAAGTTTTAAACGTTTCTGGTGAAGCCGGAAACTTTATAGTGAAATTAAAAAGAAATTCCTTATATATAAATCCAGATAAATGTACAGGTTGCGGAGTATGCGGAAGAAATTGTCCCGTTGAGGCTATTGATGTATTTAATGAGGGATTAGCAAA
>JBHLPN010000196.1:0-2812 GCA_048939445.1 Promethearchaeota archaeon
CTCAATCGCTTCCTCTATAGAGAATTTCCTCAGATCTATAAAATTTTTTGACTCAAGAAACTCTAATCCTTTAAAATTTTCACGTTCAAATAATTCGACAACTAAAATCTTTTTATCTTCACTATCTAAAGATTCGAGATAACCATTTTCAATTAAATAAGTATTAACAGAATCATTACCATCAGCAACCCTTTTGATGATTTCTTTCTTAAATTCCTTCCTTGCTGTTGGATCTCCCACTTGTGAAAGTTTTCTTAATAGAGGAAATGCGATACTTCTGTGCAGTAATCGAGTATCATAATCCATCTCAGCCCAAACTTGTAAATTCGAGCAATGACCCCAAAATTCTACTTCTGGAGGGATCCTAAACACTCTTGTCTCTCGTCCTTCTAAAGACCGATCCAATTTTTCAGCGGCTTCGTCAATAGATTCAATCTCATCAAAAGAACTAATTTTATCAACAGGAATATTCAACAATAAAAATTTGCATTGATTGAACATTTGCCCCTTAACATAAATGTTAGTCTTACCATCTTCCAATTTTAAAGTGATATATTCATTAACCGTGAATTTGGGTTTTTTACTTTGTTCTGCTTTCCTACGAAGGGATCTATCGCGATCTCCATTTCCATAGTCCGGTTCCATTATTATTCTAGACTTATTAATCTTTATCCTATAATTTCATAGGATACTTATAAATAAAAATTATTTCAAATCATTAAGTACTGGATTCTTCTGATGTTCTATTGATTATAAATTGAATTTTCTAGCACATTAATAGTTAAATATTTAGGGATATTAATCTTAATAACTAAAAGAAAAAACCTTAAATTTGGTTTATTTTTTTCCGAAAAATAGAGATGAGATTAAAATAAAATTAATTTATTAAAAGAAGTTCATGCCAAAACAGAAGAAAAAACATACTCATACAGTTCAAAAAGAATATTTAAAAAATTTTGCAGTTGAAGAAAATGGAAAATTCTTTTTGTGGAGATTAGATAAAAAGACAGGCAAAATAATTAGATTGGCAATTGATATTATCTCAGTAGAAAACTACTTTTATCCTCAAGATATTGAAGAATGGCTTGCGAACAGTATTGAAGCAAGAGGTATTTCTGCGATTAAAAAAGTTATTCTTCAGAAATCCATTTCAAAACTCACTTCATTAGAAAAAGAAAATATAGCTAGATGGATTATTGTTCAAGATTTAAGAACAAAAGAGTACAGAAATGAATTGGAACAAGGAATTGAACAAATGGCAAAAAAAATTCTTGATAGACAATTTCTTCCTCAAGAAATCACTGAGAATATTCAAATTTCAATGGGATCAGATCCAATTAAAAATATACAAATGTCAATGATGAAAAAACTACAGAAATATGCTCCAATAATTGCTAAAAATTACCATTGGACACTTATAAAAAATGATACAAAGACTCTCTATTATACTTCTGATCATCCAGTAGTTAGGGATAATTCTTACTTAAATGTTATGAAAAAGATTATGAATCATAAAACTCTTGGATCAGGCAGGGGTTATTTTTCTAAAGGAGTTGAATTCCACCTTCCATTAAATTCAAATTTAAAATTAGTGCTCATGAATTTAGAACCTTTAAATGAGATGCTCCGAGAAATTTGGAATGCCATTAATGAAAATCCGGAAATATATCGTATTTTATGGATTCCATTCCCTCATAAAAAAATAAAGCAATTACGAAGTGATGAACTCCATGCTGAGTTTGAAAATATTCTGAATTTTAATGAAAAAATTACTGGCTGGTCTAATCGTTTTATTCTTTCAAAAGATAATGATTTCAAAATTGCTCAAGAATTACTCAAAAGAAGACCAGATTTTAAAAATGAGAATCGGAAAAGATGGGAAATTGATTAGCATTATAACCGAATATTATATTCTTTACAGTAATTATATGAAGGTTAAAGAGTCATTTTTTTGTTTGTTTTATTCCCAAGCGCTTATTGATAGAACGTAATAGAACTTGAAATATCATCAATTAATTTACATTCTCCACAGCCTAATATTTCATTCTCCTCGTTATAATACCAAATATCTGATTTTGATTTCCCCCCATGAATTTAAGTAATCCATTAAGTAAAGACGTAATTATTACGGGGTTATCAAGGGGAAAAATACACTATATTTTTTCTCTTCTTTTTAATATTTATTTTTTAGATTAAATGAGCTTCTTTTATTATTTAATATAAGGAATTCTCATAAAATCCTTAAATTGAGAATTAAGAATCTCGATGATTTGTTCTGAAAAAGATTTAAAGAGAGAAATTTCTCCATTGAAATCATCAAGAATGTCTTTATATTGAGATAGAAAACGAATAATTATTGTTTCAGAAATTTCTTCTAATTTTTTTTTATCAAAATCTATATTTTCGCATTTCAGAATGAGGGAAAAGTTAGATTTATGAGTATAAAAGTAAAAAATAAAACTGTCTAAGACTAAGGTTCTTAAACTTTCTTTGAAGCTATGTTTTGTGAATCGACATATTACATCAAAATAACCTGCTAATGATTGTTCATCTTCCAAATTTTCATTATTTATGAAATTGTGATAAAATAAGGCTATTCCTGCTTCATTTGTTATCATTAATTCTTGAATCATTTTGACTTATTTAAACTTTCAAATCTTTCTTAAAAATTTGATATATTCCTAATATTGAATTCAATTAATGGAGACTTTTTATCAACTAACTTATGTTACAATTTATTTTTAAACTTTATTTTAGGATTTATTAAATCTGTAATAAGTTTATTAATTGTAGAAAACGCATGATATCAATA
>JBHLPN010000196.1:2912-6173 GCA_048939445.1 Promethearchaeota archaeon
GCTCACTTCGCTCCTCGAGTGAAAACTCATCTTCTTTATACAAATTTAAATTTGTAAATCCTTCAAGACTTTCTGGAACAAACCCAATCATAAAAAGCTTTAAATCTGGTAAATTTTTAATTAACAAATCAACAACTATATGTATTGGAATGGTGTGTGATGATATTGGAACAGATTCTTTAATATTTTCTCGTTCAATTATTGCCACAGTGCCTGGAGGTTTATTTAATGTGCATGTATCTATTAAAACTAGATGTGATGGTCGAAATTGCATAATATCATTAATTCTACTCATTGGATCTATTCCAGCATTTATAAATAGGTATCTATCACTTGAGTAATTTAGAAGTTCACTTATAATATATGGTCCAACCCCATCATCACTTAATTTTTCTTCGCCAATGCCTATAAATACAATTTTCTTAGCAAGTTTTAACTTAATTAACAACTTTTTTAGCAATTCTTTCATAATTACATAAATCATTGGTTTTTTATATTTATTAGAGCCTTAATATAACATACATTCCAACCTATTTTTTATATTTTTAATTGCCCTTATTTAAATATAGAGAAAAGTAAATTAATTATTATTAATTTATACTTAATGTTATATGACAGAAGATTTAGCTGAAAAAACAGAAAAAGCTCAATTAGAAGGAATAATTGAAAAAGATAAGGTTATTATTTCTGATAAGAGAGGATTTGAAGAATTTTATAATACATCTTATATAGGTACAATAGAGAAAAATAGTAAGGGGCAGGAAATTTTAATCTTAGGGCCAATAGAAGTATTACTTCTATGCGAACGGCACCGGATATTAATATGGGAAGATAATGATAAAAGTAAGGAATTATTTAATTTTGAAAGTTTACTAACATACTTTACACAATATGACGATAGATTATGGCATAAGTATATAATATACATGGATTTAAGAAAGAGAGGATACATCGTCCGTACTGGTTATGGAAATGGTATAGAATTTCGAGTTTTTAAAAGAGGGGCTGATTTTGAAAAAGATTCGGCGAGATATTTGATATTTCCTGTATTTGAGGGGGATCCAATTGAATTAAGAGAATTAGATAAAATGTCTAGAGTGGCTTTGAGTTCTCGAAAGGATCTAATTGTTGCGACTGTTGATCGATTATCCAAACCCATTTATTATAGTGTAAAGAAATTCCAGATTTTAAACAAAGAGGAGAGCATTGAATAATGACTGATAAATTTGCATGTGATACTTCGGTTATTTTTAATGGTCAAATTCTTAGCTTAATAGAAGATGGTGAATTAGGGGAAACACCTGAAATTTTTATATCAAATGTAGTTATTGCTGAGGTTGAGTATAGAACTAACATTCATAAAGAAATCGGATTCTTTGGATTAAATGTTTTACAACAGCTAAGACAACTCCATGATGAAGGTGTAATCACCCTTCATATTATTGGAAAGAGACCGTCTAGAGAAGAGATTAAAATGGCACCAGGTGGAGAATTAGATGCATTAATTAGAGAATCGGCTTTAGAAATCGGTGCTGTTCTAATCACTGCAGATAGAATTCAGGGGAATGTGGGGGTTTTTGAGGGTTTGGATGTATTATTCGCTTGGGAAAAAAAAATTCTGAAAGAAAAAGAACCTTTATCACTAAAATTGATTGAATATTTTGATGACACTACTATGAGTGTTCATTTAAAACGAAATTTAGCTCCTTATGCAAAAAAAGGTTCTCCAGGGAATTGGAAGCTTGAAAAAGTGGATAATGACCCAATTAGTCCTCAGATGATTGAAGATATAGCGTTAGAGATTATAGAGAATGTACGAGATGATGAACATTCATTTATTGAAATTGAAAAAGAAGGAGCTGTAGTAGCACAATTACGTGAATTTAGAATCGTTATTACCCGCCCTCCATTTTCTAATGATGTAGAAATCACGGCAGTACGGCCCCTTGTAAGTTTGAAATTATCTGATTATTCAATTGATAACAGACTACAAAAAAGGTTGCAAAAAGCAGAAGGTATTCTTGTAGCGGGTCCACCAGGTGCGGGAAAATCGACTTTTTCAGCAGCATTAGCTAATTATTATTTGAGTCAAGATAAAGTGATCAAAACCCTTGAGAGTGTCAGAGATTTGCAAGTAGAACCAGAAATAACTCAATACACTAAATTAGAAGGTAACCTTGAGAATTCAGCAGATATCCTTTTACTTGTGAGGCCTGATTATACTATCTTTGATGAGGTGAGGACTACTAAAGACTTTGAGGTTTATTCAGATTTTCGGTTATCTGGAGTAGGTATGGTAGGAGTAGTCCATTCATCATCTGCTATAGATGCAATTCAAAGATTTATTGGTCGTATAGAACTTGGAATGCTTCCTTCTATTATTGATACTATTATTTTTATAGAAGGTGGTGATATTTCAAGTGTCTTGATTATTAAAATGACAGTTAAAGTTCCATCTGGATTAAGAGATAGAGATTTAGCTAGACCCGTGGTTGAAGTAAGAGATTATAAAACAAGACAATTAGAGTTCGAGATCTATTCATTTGGTCAAGATATTGTAATAAATCCAATAAGATCCAAAAAATCAAGGTATAAACCAAGTCAATTCATGGAGTTATCTAGATACGGAAGGGAGAAGTCTAAAAAGGAAAGAATTAATCTAGAAGTAGAAATCATGAAAGATAGGGTTATTTTAAAAGCTAGCCCAGAATATGCCAGTCAAAATATTGTTGTATTTTCTAGTCAAGAAGAGATTTTTACTGGGTCATTAAGTAGAAAAAGTGAAATAAATTTATCCTTATCTAACAAAGAGGGAAGAAAAATTCTAAAAGAATTCGATAGAAATAAAGATATATATGCTAAAATAAAATGAGCTAAATTTAGAGTTCAAATATACCTGATTTCTTTAAAATTATTAAACCATCTAAAGTCCATATTGGTCTCCACCAAGGTAAATCCTGATATAATATTTTGAGTCCACCATCGTCTTTAAGACCATTAAAAAAATTCTCTGCTTCATTTTCTAAAACTTTTTTGTCCACATTGTCGAGAGCATGATACCAATGTCGACCAAATAATGGATAATGTTCTTTATTTTTTTCAAAGATACTTGGTAATTGGTTGATGATGTGTTGCAACATCTCTTTTTCCTCCTTGTTTTCCCCCAGGTATTTCAGGTATATAAAATAGGGATAATCGTAAATTTTGAATTCCTTAGGAAGGGAACTGTTTGTATAAAACTTTTTTACTTTTTTAAAAAAA
>JBHLPN010000197.1:0-2980 GCA_048939445.1 Promethearchaeota archaeon
GAAGAACTCCTCAATTTAGATGTTGCTATATTTGCTATGAAATCAGATATGAAAGCTCGGGGTATAGCTCCAGAACATATACATGGTAAGATTAAATCTATAGAATATGATGATCTAATAGATGTTATTGATACTACACCAAAAGTAATATCCTGGATGTAGCAAGACAAGAAAATCAAAATTAAAATTTTTTAAAAAGGGCTGGTTAAGGCCAGATAATTTGTAATATTAAACAAAAAAAAAAAGGAAATTTCCAAAAAAAAAACAAAAAAGGTGGTATATATGGCTGAAAACGGAACAATAAATTTTATTGTCAAGGACAAATCATTCGAAAAATTCGCAATGATGATGATCCTTGGAACAACAGGTGACGCTATGGATACTAAAATGAACTTTTTCTTTACTTTTTGGGGTTTAAATCTTTTGAAAAAGAACTTTAAGCCAAAAGTTGCTGGAATGCCTGCTCCTATGAAGGGTATGGCGGCAAACATGTTCAAAAAGAGAATGAAAAAATTCGGAATTGAAGATCCATGGGCAATGATTAAAGAAGCTGTCGAAAACGGAAATATGAAATTATATCCATGTCAAATGACAATGGAGTTAATGGGGATTAAGCGAGAAGACTTACTTGATTGGGTAGAAGAACCTGTTGGTGCTGCCTCATTTTTAGAAATGAGCAATGGTGGCCAAATAGTTTCATTATAAATTAAAACAAAATAATATTTTTTTTTATTTTTTAAACAAGAAAAAGTGATGATTAATGTCTGATGTAAAAGAAGAACACCGTGAATATAAAACGGATGAAGATTTTGATAAAGATTTTTTTAAAAATATAGAAAGAAAATCCAATATTTGGCAGTGCATCCAATGCGGAACATGTACAGCAAGTTGCGAAAGTGGGAGATGGACTGCTTTAAAGACTCGTTCAATTGTGAGAAAAGTTGTATTAGGTGATTTATCGGTATTAAAAGATCCTGATATATGGTTGTGTACAACATGTTATCAGTGTTATGAACGATGTCCACGCGATGTAAGACCTACTGACGTAATTATGGAGTTGAGAAATTATGCTACAAAATTAGGGAATATTTCTCCTAATCATAGGGCCGTTGTGGGGTATTTAAAGAATTTTGGACATGCTGTACCAATAAATGACGAAGTAAGAAAACAAAGAGTCGAATTAGGATTAGAAGAATTACCTCCTACTGCGTTTAAATTTAAACAAGAGGGGGATGATAAGGATTTAAAAAATTTTGAAAAATATATGTTCGATTTACCTCCAGTTAAGGAGGAAAAAAAGGAAGAGGAGGAGGCGTAAAGAATGGTTAAAGAAAACACATTTGCGTTCTTTTTAGGGTGTTTGATGCCAAATCGTTATCCTGCTATTGAAAAATCAACAAAATTTGTAATGGAAAAACTAGGTTATGAAATTTTGGATATGGACAGAGCAACATGTTGTCCAGCTCCAGGAGTTTTCCGTTCATTTAATAAAGTTGATTGGATGGTTGCTGCTGCAAGAAATTTATGTATAGCTGAACAATTGAACGCAGATATTTTAACGGTTTGTAATGGATGTTTTGGCACACTCCAAGAAGTTAACAAACATTTAAAGGAAAATGAAGAACATCGTAGTATGGTAAATGAAAAGTTAAAACTCATCGGAAATTATGAGTTCAAGGGAACTATAGATGTTAGACATGTAGCAGAAGTGTTAGGATATGAGGTAGGTCCTTGGGGTATTGAGGATTTAATCGTACGAAGAGTGAATGCTAAAGCTGCAGTACATTACGGGTGCCACTTTCTAAAACCTACCAGAATTAGAGAGATTGAAAGCTCAGAAGGACCAACAATTATAGAGGAATTTGTTGAAGTGTTAGGAATTCAATCTGTCCGATTCAATGAGCAACTTACTTGCTGTGGTGCGGGAGGAGGTGTCAAAGCCTATGATGGTAATGCAAGCATGACTATTTTTGCAGAAAAAATGAAAAATATCGATGAAGTAAAACCAGATTTTATATTAGATATTTGTCCATTTTGTCATCTGCAATATGAAACTGGTCAAGATTATTTGAATAAAAACAAGAATTATAATTACGATTATCCTGTAATTCACATTTCTCAATTAACGGCATATTGTATGGGAATGGATCAAGAATTCATTGGTTTACAATATCAATTAATGGGAAAGGATTACATTTTTGGAGGAATTGAGGTAAAGAAAGAAGAGGAGGCGGCCTAAATTGACCGTGAAAGAAGAAAAATTAAATGATACCAAAAGTTTAGGGGAAAAGGCTGTAAGAACTGAGAGTGATGAACCACAGATTGGAGTATTTGTATGTCATTGTGGACACAATATTGCAGGAACTGTAGATGTAGCTAAAGTTGCTGAATATGCTTCAACATTACCTAATGTTGTTAAAGCAGAACATTATATGTTTATGTGTTCAAAACCTGGAGTTCAAATGGTTAAAGATTCTATTAAAGAATTAGGTGTTAACCGAACAGTTGTAGCGTCTTGTTCCAAAAATCAACATGGGAGAACATTTGCTAACGCAATTGAAGAATCGGGGCTTAATAAGCATAAACATCAGCAAGTGAATATACGGGAATATTGTAGCTGGGTTCATCAAAAAGAAAAAGACAAAGCGACAGATAAAGCAATGAAGCTAGTCGAAGCAGGAGTTAACAGAGCAAGAAAATTAGAAGATGTTGAAACTAGAAAGATCCCAACTACTAAAGCAGCATTGGTTATAGGTGCTGGTATAGCAGGCCTTAGATCTGCTCATGACATGGCGGAGTTAGGTATTCCAGTTTATCTAGTCGAGAGAAATTCGACGATTGGAGGTCATATGACACAATTAAATAAAACGTTTCCGACATTAGAATGTCCACAATGCTCAATCTCCCCATTAACAAATGGAGTTGCGAATCATCCCTTAATAGAGTTATATACTAATGCCCAAATTAAAAATGTTGAAGG
>JBHLPN010000197.1:3080-6158 GCA_048939445.1 Promethearchaeota archaeon
AAATTAGAACGCATGCTCTCACCAACTTCATTAACAAATAGTCAGGTATTACGCCCTTCAGATGGAAAAATTCCAAAAAATATTGTAATGATTCAATGTGTAGGGAGTAGAAATGACCAAGTTGGGAATCAATACTGTACGGGAGTATGTTGTAAGTTTGCTATAAAAAATGCGAGAATCGTTAAAGAAATGTATCCTAATTCAAATGTAACTATCTGTTATATTGATGTAAGAACTCCTGGATTGAACTTTGAAGAATTGTATAAATCTGCCCAGGAAGTTGGAGTAAGATTTATCAGAGGGCGTCCTTCAGAGATTCTCAAAGATCCAGTTTCAGGTGAATTAAGTGTTATCGTTGAAGATACCTTAAGTCAAACTCCTTTAAAGTTGAAAGCAGATTTGGTAGTACTGTCTGCTGCGATGGTACCTCCAGAAGGAATCGGTCCCTTAGGGTCGAAATTGCATGTACTACGGTCTAAGGAAGGATTCTTAAAAGAATTTCACATCAAAATGAATCCTACATTAAGTAGTAAAGGAGGAATCTTTTTAGCAGGGGCTATTCAAGGACCAAAAGATATTACAGAGACAGTTGCTCATGCAGGAAATGCTGCTGCATTAGCTGCTGCTCCTTTAGTTAAAGGATATATAGAAAAAGAGATGCTGATCCCTTCAATTGATTATGATTTATGTGTTAATTGTGGGTTATGCAAGACTGTCTGTGCTCCTGCTGCAATTGATATTAGTACAGATGGAAGTCCAATAGTAAATGAAGTTGCATGTAAGTCCTGTGGTATGTGTATGCCAGTATGTCCAACTGGAGCAATTCAATTATTGAATTTTTCAGATGAACAATTATTAGATGAAATTATCGCCGTATCAGGCGGGGAGGCTGTATGTGAAAATGAGTGAATGTGAATATATAGAACCAGAGGTTCTTGAGAAAATTCAAGATATTGTTGTGTTTATGTGTAATGAATGTGGTCAGGGTTCAGCCAACACTGCTGGAGTTGCTCGAATGGCATATGAACCAGCTATAAGAATAGTAAGAGTACAATGTACTGGTCAAGTGGGTCCAATACAAATCATGGATGCGTTGAATAATGGAGCAGATGCGGTTGCTTGTGTAGGTTGTTGTTTAGGAGCTTGTCATTTCTTTAATGGAAATATTTTATCGATGCATAGAATTAAACTCATGAAGAAGTTATTCAAAGAATTAGGATATAGTGATCAATTTGTTAATCAATACACATCACGAGCAGCAGAAGGTGAAACTGCTGTTGGAGATTTTGAAGATATGGTTGAAAGATTAGCGAATGCTATTAGAGAGGGGGGTACGATAAAAGATGGATGTTAAGGTATTTCAATTTAATGGATGTAATAAGTGTTTTAATGAGACGATTCTCTTAAAAGAGGATTCAAAGTATTCAGTAGAACTGATCTCAAATCCAAAAAATTGGAAAGAAGAAAAAATAGATTATGCAATAATTACCGGATATTTACTACCAGAAGATAAAGATACACTAGAAAAGATTAAAGAAAATTCAAACGAGGTTATTGCGTATGGAAATTGTACTACCACTGGTGGAGTGTTTGCCCTTGCTAATCAAAGAGGACATAGTGTACTTCCAATAAAAAGATTGATTGCCCCTTCAATTGAAATTAATGGATGTCTTGGGGAAATAGAAGAATTAAAACTCAGTATTGAGGGAGCAGAAAAGCCAGAATTGAAAAATTTATGCGATGTATGTAAACGGAAAAGAACTTGTGAGTATTTAGATGAAGTACATCGTCAAATTGAATTAAGTGATGATAATACTTGTTTTAATGATTTAGGTTTCCTTTGTAATGGATTTATAGCAAAAGAATGTAAAGAACGATGTATAAATTATGGTACTCCATGCAGAGGATGTAAACCCTCAGTTGAACGCTCTGGTATTAGAATGTTAGGAATGTTTGGTACTTTAATGGGCAATATCGAAGTAGCTACTGAACATTCAGAAAAAGGAGCTACGGATAAACTCGCTGACAATGAAGATGATGTAACTCAAAGTTTACCTGATATTGTTGGAAATTTCTTTAGATTCACTTTACCAACTTCAGGATTGCCTAAAGGGAGGATTCCCTCAGAAGGAAGTTTACTAGAGAATGTTTTTACTGGTAGATTAATTGAAGAATTGCCTTTAATCTCAGGATTGTTAGGAGGAGATAGGTGGATTTCATTAACTCTTAAGATAATAGAAAGTTATGAAAAAGCAAATAACATTGAAATTAGTGAACAGACACAGAAAATTCGTAAGAGATTGCTAAAACTAGAAGATGATCTAAAGAATACGATTAAAGAAGAAGATCCTAAAAAATATCGCCAAGTTACAGAAGAAATAAGAAAAATTGGGGGAAATATGAACCTCTCAAATGTGTTCTATGGTGGTTTCAAGTCTCAAATCGAGCATAATGATAAATTTGAAGAATATAAATCCCATGTTTTTGATGTGGTTGAAGGAACCTATAAGAATGGTTCAGTTGAATTTACAATTGACCCAATTGGTATCGTAAAGGAAATTAAAATTAAAGAGGGATAAATATGAGTTTTGAATTATTAAGAGAAGAAATTGTAGATGCCGGACTTTGTCAAGGATGTGGATTATGTGCTGGCTCTTGTAAGCATATTGTAATGGATGTCAGACGTCCAACCTTGAAAGATTATTGTATTTTGGAGAGAGATGGGCAAGATTGTGGAAAATGTTATCAGAACTGCCCTCAAGTAATTCAAAAGAAATTTGAAGAGAAACAACCTTTAGCGGTTTACTCTTTGAGGAGTAAAGATCCTGAAATTTTAGCGAAGGCTTCAAGTGGCGGTTTTGTAACAACATTCGCCAAAGAATTGCTAGAAAATGAGACACTAAAAGAAATCGTAATGGTCCAAGAAGATGATGAAAAACCAACTGCTGAAATAGTTTCAGATCCTGACGAAGTAGTTCAAAAAGCTGGAGTTATTTATGGTAGATCTGGGGTCCTACAACAATTAGTAGAGCTTACTGGTAAAACTTTTGATCCAATTGGAATTGTTGGTGTTCCATG
>JBHLPN010000198.1:0-3484 GCA_048939445.1 Promethearchaeota archaeon
GGAAAACAGGGATGCTTTCAAATGCAGAGATAATACAAGTAGTGGCTGATCGAGCATCTCTTTATAATGTTGAACTCTTAATAGTTGATCCTGTAATGATTGCAAAAAGTGGAGATCCATTATTAAAGGCCGAAGCAAACTCTACTCTTATCTCAAAAATCGTCCCGTTGGCTCATGTAATAACTCCAAATCTTCACGAAGCTCATATTTTAACGGGGATTGAAATAAATAATATAAATGAGGTTCAAGAATCCGCGGTTAAAATCTTTGAAATGGGTGCTAAGAACGTGGTTGTAAAAGGAGGACATTTACAAGATATTAATGAATCAATAGATATTCTTTATGATGGGAAGAAATTTATAGAATTTCGCTCTCCTCGCGTTAACACAAATAACACACATGGAACAGGATGCACATTTGCCTCAGGTATTGCAGCTGAGTTAGCTAAGGGAAAAGATATAAAAGATGCAGTACATATCGCTAAAGCATATTTGACAAATGCCATTCAAAGAGCAGATAATCTTCATATAGGTAAAGGTCATGGTCCAACAGATCATTCACTAGGGAATGAAGTAAAGGTTAATCTTGATATAGTTAGTGTGAGAGAAATTTAGATTTTATCCTGCTTAATCAATTTAATAATTTGTTCGAGTTTCCTTATTATATCATTCGAATTTTTACCGAATAATCTTATCATCGGTTCTTTCCCTATTGCACCTTTATCCCAGATTATATCGGGTATTTTCCCCTTTTTTCTTACACTCTCCTTTATCAACCATTGCATTGTCGAATATTCTTTCTCTTTTACACTTTCTGGCTGTTCTTCTCTATTGATTTCCTGTAGCTCTAGTTTTGAATTTTCTTTAATTGATTCAATTAATTTGGGTATATATTTTAAATTAATAACAAAATTAATTGAATTATCAAATTCTTTAGCAGTAAGAATTAGTCTAGCCGTATGATCAGATACTCCAAATTTAATTTCACCTGAAGCCTTTGGGAAACCATTTATTATTGTAATACGACCCTCAATTCCCGCGATTTCACTTTTATCTTTTGCATTAGAGAGGGAACCAGAAATATTCATTCTCACTTCTGGTATTAATTTGCTATAATCTTTGTCTTTAGATATTACACTATATACTTCCCTAATTTGATTAATTATACTCTGTTTTTCTTCAGAAATTTGCATCATTATATTTCTTAAGATTAATAATAGTTATAGGGTAAAGAACAATAAAATTATTTACCTTCAGTAATCCTTTCATAAGCCCATTTTGCTTTATCATGAAGCCCTAGATGTTCATAAGCTTTCCCTAAATATAAAAATCCATCTGGATAATCATACTTGATTTTTACTAATTTAAAGAGAAAGTTTATTGCTAAATCATACCTACCTTTTAGATAGTTTGCCTTTCCAAGTAGAAATAGAACCATCAAATCTCTCTCTTCAATAGAATCCTCTCTATATAAATCTAAGAGTTTATCTACAGCCTCAGTGTACTTTTCTTCTTCGATTAAATTTTCAATAGTTTCAATAATTTTAAGAAACAATATTTTATCTGTGATTTTTTCGATTTTTTTCACTGATTCTTTTTGAAGTTCCTCTTCTAAGGCATTTTGTTTCTCTTTTTCTTTCATATCCAGGTAATCTTTAAATTGGTCAATTAAATATGCAGGATATGGTTCGCTACATAATGGACAATTTTGGGAATGTGTTAACCATTCAGCTAGACATTGTTTGTGAACAAGATGTAGATTATTACAAGAATTATAAGAATCAGTGTTTTCATCAATTCTCAAATGGCAGATTATACAAGAAGGCATTATAACTATTCTTCATTTTTTAAAAGCTTTTACACTTGTCGTGTAATATAATAAATTAAAAATACTAAGCATTTTTAAGAATATCGAAGTCGAAACTTCCTTAAAAAAAATATATAAAAATAACTATTTTTATTATAAGGGTAAATACATTTTTACGCCAATAAAATTATTAATAGGTAATCAAATTTATGCCAATAAATAGAAAAATGCTTTTCACAGAATTATTTAACCAATTCTTAGAGATTAATGAGGAAGTAGAAGCAGTTATCGTAAGTGATAAACAGGGTTTAGTTATTGCAGGTGAAAAAAGAAGCGAAGTGGACATGGAAATTGTTTCAGTTTTAACTTCCATTATAAATCCCATCATAGAAAGAATTCGTGATGAATTTATGTTCAAAAAATTTGGGACTGCTAGTTTCGATACAGAATTCTATAGACTTTTGTTTATTTCTTTAGATGAACAGCGAACTCTTAGCGTTGTATTAAATAATTTAGCCTCAGTAGATAAAGCATCTCCATATGCATATTTGCTTGCTGAAAAATCTGTCCAAATTCTTAATGCGGAAGAAGGAGATAATATACAATTAACAATCCCTAATTTTGAATATGAGACAGATGAAACCGCATATTCTGAAAGAGTAAAAAATCAAATTTATCAAATGCGATTAGATCAAGGTGGTTTATATCGTTTCAAATTTGTTATTATAGGGAATCATGAAGTAGGAAAGACTAGCCTTGTCAGACGATTTGTAGAAAATAAATTTTCACATGATTATAGAGCTACAATAGGACTGAATATTTTATCCCATTCTATTGAATTCTTTGGAAATAATATTGTGTATAGCTTGTGGGACGTTGGGGCTCAAATGTATTTTAAGCGTTTTCGACAGACTTATTACCTTGGAACCCAAGCAGCATTTATAGTATTTGATCTAACAGATAGAAAATCGTTTGAAAGTGTAAAGGAATGGTTTAAAGAGCTAGATGATTTTATCGGAGGAAGAGATATTCCCATCATTATTATTGGGAATAAGACTGATTTAAAAGATCAAAGAGCTATATCATATGAAGAGGGCGTAAAATTGGTGAGTGTATTATCTGATAAACCAAATTTAAAAATATCCTATATTGAGACAAGCGCATTAACAGGTGAGAATGTGGAAGATGCATTTACACTAATTGCCTACCATTACATTTCAAAAAGTAAAGAAGATGAAGAAGAGAGAGTTAAACGAGACTTGAGGGAGGAACTCAATTCAATCTTAAAACAAAGAAAAGTTATAGGGGAAGCTTTTGATTCTTTATTAACCTTAACTATAATATCTGAAAATGAATATTGGAGCCCGGGCTTACAAATTCTTTCGGAACTCAATGATTTAAATGCATGTGACAAAATCAAAGATGATAGAGAAGAAAAATTATATAAATTCTCAAATGGAGTACTCTTAAAGAATTATTTATACCAGAATTTCGATGTCTCTGGCTCTGATGGTGTATTTTGCATTTTTGATGCCCGTGACAAAGATCACATTGATCCAAATTGGAAAGAGGTTGTTATTAAAATCATAAATGAAATTGAAAAGAATAAAGTTGTCTTGATTGGGATTAGGGTGTCAGATAAAAGCGATTGGTCAGCGATTATGAAAGAATTTGATGT
>JBHLPN010000198.1:3584-6145 GCA_048939445.1 Promethearchaeota archaeon
TTGTTTATTTCTGTTGACGAGGAAAGAATTCTGAGCTTGGTTTTAGAAACTTTTGCTTCAATTGAAAAGATGGCCCCCTATGGTCTTTTTCTTGCTGAAAAAACAGCACAAATTCTCACAGCTGAAGAAGAAGATTTAATTCAAATTTCAGTTCCAGATTTTGAATATGAAGCAGGAAATGTTGAAAGACTAAAAAATCAACTCTATCAAATGAATTTGGGTTTAGGTGGTGAATATCGCTTTAAATTTGTAATTGTGGGAGATCATGAAGTAGGAAAAACTTCAATTATACGAAGATTTGTTGAACAGAGATTCACGGAGGATTATAGAGCAACTATTGGCCTTAATGTTTTGTCCCATGAATTTGAATTTTTTGGTAATAACATTGGTGTGACCCTTTATGATATAGGAGCACAAAAATTCTTCCGTCGTTTTCGAAAAGTCTACTATTCAGGTGCTCAAGCAGCATTTCTAGTTTTTGATTTGTCAAATCGTGAGTCATTTGATAACATTAAAAATTGGTATGAAGAATTAAAGCTCTTTACTCCAGGTGAGGATATTCCAATTGTAATTGTTGGAAATAAGACTGATTTAATAGAACAAAGAAGAGTAATGTATCAAGAAGGTGCAAAATTGTCGAATAATTTATCAAAAAGTGAAAAAATTAAAATCTCATACATTGAAACAAGTGCGTTAACTGGAAGCAATGTGGAGGATGCTTTTAACTTAATTTCTTATCACTATGTTATGAAAAGCAAAGAAATCGAAGAAGAAAGACGTGGTGATATTTTATATGATATAATCAGTTCGATATTGAAAAAGAAAATTGTTTTTACAATCTCCTTTATAAATGAAAGTGTACAATCGAGTCCCGGATTACAAATCATAACAAATATTACAAATTTAGGAGAAAAATCATTAATAAGAGATTATGATGATGAAGAGGTTTATCAGTTTACAAATGGATTGATATTAAAACAACATCATTATTCTGCTGCTGAGGATATTTCCAGCTCCGATGGAATATTTTGTATTTTTGATACCCGAACCACAGGAAAGATAGACCCTAAATGGAAAGAAATTATTATAAAAATTATTGAAAATACAAAAGAAAATGGGGTAATATTAATTGGAATAAGAGCATCCGAGAGTAGTAATTGGTCTGAGATAATTCAGCAATTAAATGTTAATGAATACCTTGATAAAAAAGTAGTAGACCTCTTATTTTTTAGGATTGGGTCTGATTTTCGTCTAGATATTTTCGATCAATTAAAAGTAATGCTTTCTGCTATAGATAATAAATATTAAGAGTCGCTATAAAATTGGAAATTAATATCAAACCCTTAACTCCTGATCTGGTTGATGATTTTCTCTTTTATTTCGATAATGTTGCCTTTTCTGATAACCCTAATTGGGCAACTTGTTATTGCCACTTTTATCATTTCAATGGAACAAATAAACAATATTTTAAAAGAACTGCAGAAGAGAATAGAAAATCTTCAAAAAGATTAATTTTATCCGGGAAAATGAATGGTCTTATAGCTTTTCAAGATGATAAGCCTGTCGGGTGGTGTAATGTTAATTCTAAGGAGAATTTTGCTAAAATCCCCTATAAAGGAAAAGTTGTAGATTCAGAGAAAAAAATTGCATCGATTATCTGTTTTGTCATTGCTCCTGGACATAGAAAACAAGGTATCGCAAGAAAACTCTTACAATATGCCTGTTCTTATTTAAAAAAAAATAAATATGAATTAGTTGAAGTTTACCCAAGAAAGGGAGAAAAACTATCTGATGCTCATAGTTATCGAGGCCCAGTTTCGCTTTATACTTCCGAAGGATTTTCTGTTTATAAAGAATTTAAGGATTATTATGTAATGCATAAAAAACTATAAAACCGATAAGGAGTTATCTCAAAACATAAAATCAAATTAATATGTTCTCTAATTAGGCTTCTACGCCTACAATTTATAAAATTAAAATAAATCTCAGATCTAAAAGCTCAGAACCATATCTAGCAGCTTTCTTCTCAGACATCGCAATTTTGTCGATTGGATGAAATTATTAACCGAAACATACTCTATCGAAAATTTTACGCAACTTTTAAATATTTGAAAGAAATAATATAACATAATAAAGTTCATGTTAGATAATGTGAATTTTAGGTCACAACTATAAAAATTAAAAAGTGGAGGAATAATAAAATGGCAAAAAAAGTATTTGCCTGGAGTCCAGTACGAAAGTTAATGAAGGACAATGGTGCTGAAATGGTTGCTCGAGATGCTGTTGATGCTTTAATTGACTATTTAGAAAAATTAGCGAAGGGAATGACCAATAAAGCTCTTGAAATGACTCGACACGCAGGAAGAAAGAAATTAACTCTCGAAGATATGGGCTTGGCAATGAAGATTAAATAATCTAAATAATTCATTTTATATATAGATACATTCTTTTTTTTCTTTTTTTCTACTAATTTTTACGCTATTTTAAAACTTATATTAAAATATACTAGAAGGCATTTTGGAAGTGAATATCTTACTAATTAATAAGCTATTAAAAAAAGT
>JBHLPN010000199.1:0-6126 GCA_048939445.1 Promethearchaeota archaeon
GAACAAAATATAACCGAATAACGCCACCCGAAGAATATTTACAAACAGAAACCACGGAGGTGGGGTTGTCGTGTTAATAATACCTTGTGTGAATAAGGTTGGATCCGGAGTAGGAAACCAGATAAAATATCCAAAACTCATTAGAATAAAGATTAACAATGTTGTCCCTAGATATTTAAGACTCATTGCTCTCTTTGTAAATTTCTCTAATACGAAGACAGTCATTAATAAGGATATAGGAATAAAATTAATGAAAATATGGGACATAATAGCAGCAATGGAAGTAAGAATTTGGTTAATTATAATTAAATGATAAATGCCATAAACTAAATGCCCTAATGAAGCTGATAAAAAGAATGAAAAAAACCATCTATTTAACCAATTTTTAGGATTTAACCGTAATTCAATAATTCCCGCTATAAGGGCAATAATCCCTGTAATAAAAGGAGAGACTAATTTAATAATATAGACTGGATCCATATACTGTTTCCTTTTTTATTATTTAAAAATTTTATTTAAAAAAAAATTAGACAGGAACGGATTTCAAGCTTCGGGTAATAAAATAACAAAAGAATCTCCTTCAACCCATATTTTGCCATTGTAATTATTTAAGATTCGCTCGACTAAAAGAAATCCTAAAATTATTTCTTTAATCTTACTATTCTTTTCTCTTTCTTTATGGAATATCAGTTCTTTCCCTATATTTAAAATCTCCTTTTGATAATCGATCAATTTTACTTTAATATAATTTACGTTATCTTTTTGACTTCTAAAGATAATAATTTTAATCTCAATTCTTGGGTTTTTATTATATCTAATTGAACTAATAAGAATATTGACAAAAACATCTATTAGAAATTTATCAGCTAATACATATAGATCCTCAAGTGGTTTTTCAACAATTATGTTAATTTTTTTATTAGAATAACTATTTAGAATAAATTCTTTAACATCCTCAATGACATCATTTAGATTTACGGGATTAATTATCACGTTTGTTTCATTAATCATCGTTAATTTTCGTATTATATATATTAAAAGTTGACCGTTTATGCATTGATCTTTAATATAATCCAATAATTCTCTTTTAGGTTTTAACATCATTCGACTATCTGGCTCATAATATTTGTCTAATAATAATTGAATGTTCTTTACTATAGAATTTATATCATTTACAAATAACTCTTTATAAAAATACTCTCTATCAAATTCTTGGTGCATAGTTTCTTCACTTATTCGTAAATTTTCTTCAGCTAACTTTCGTAGCATCACATTTTTAAGAATCTCTGAAATAATGCTTAGTAATTCTAAATTTTGTTCTATCCAATAATCCATGTTTGTTATATTATCAAAACAGACTATTCCTTCTAAGATCCCATTAATTTTTATTGAAAATGCTAAAAAGTTCTTAGCTTTTTGATTTTCGAGAAAATATTTCAGATTTATTGCTTCTTCAGGAAGTGAATCTACATTTTCAACATAAAAGTAATCAGATTCTTTTAATTTATCACTTAGCCATGGAAAATTATCAATTACTATATTCTCAGGCAAATTTATTTGAGGAAAAATCAACTTACCATACCAGGTGTAATTACTTTTTGTGAAATTAAAACTATTACTGAAGATGTAAAGATATGCTCGCGCTGCGTTGACGAATTCACTAATATCTCTTAACGAATCAATTATTGACTTGTTAAAATCTTGTATCCCTACAAATCTTGACACAATTGCAGTAATAATAGCTTTTAACCTAGAAATTTTCTTTAATTCTTGTTCTAGTTTTTTCTCTTCTGTTATATTCTGACAAATAATTTGATAAAATGTTTCTTCACCAATATCAACTAAGGATGATTGCATGTTTACCCATATGAGGTTGCCATTTTTTTGATAAAGTTGAATTTCTATAGGAGGAAAAATCTTACCTCTTTCTTCTTTTTTGAATCTTTTAAGAACATCTACTAGATAATTTTGATGGATTAATGAAAGGTCTACAAATTTCCTTCCCATTAGTTCCTCTCTTGTATATCCTAATGTTTCTTCTAAAGCAGGATTAAAGTCAACTAAAAATCCATTAGGATCAATTAAAAGAATAGAAAAGGGTGAATCTTCGAAAAGATGACGATATTTTATTTCCGAATGCTTTAATTTAACTTCTGCTTCTATTCTTTTACTAATATCTCGAATTATGTATTGCACAAAGATTTGACCTCCCATCTGAACTTCATTGACACTAATTTCAACAGGAATAAGATTACCAGAGTTATCAATAACCTCTAATCTTAAAGGAAAAGGATAATTGAGTTGATCAAATACTTCTTCATTAAAATCTATATTAATAATACCACTTAATATTTGACTTGAATGCATACCAATAAAATCTTCAAATGGTCGTTGAAATAAATCCTCCGCTTCTTTGTTAACATCCATTATTATTCCTGATTTTTTATCAATTATTAAAATGGCATCTCGAGCAGCCTTAAATAAGGCTTCATAACGTAATTCAGCCATCTTAAGTGCTTCAATTGATGGTTGATATAAATCAATTTGATTATTTATAGTACTATGAATAAATTCGAGAGTATCTATTACTTGATTTTTATTTAAATAATTCTTTTTTATATCCTCAAATTGTTCAAGTATGAAGGAACTAAATTGGTTAATAATATTCTTAGGAATTTTTTGATTGTAATAAATTATTAAAGATAATGGTAATATGCCACCCCTAATACTCTCATTATCCACATAGTCAAAATAAATAGCTGCATTTGAATTTAAATGTGGAAATGGAAGAATGACTGAGGTTGGTCTAATTTGATCTCCGCCAAAAATAAATTGCGATATTGATAAACTTTTTACAGATATCAATTCTGGATTCTCAAAAGCATCTTTAGGATAAACTGCTTCGACTTTAATACCCAAATTTTCATCCCAGCGACAAAAAATTATCCCTACCTCTCTTCTTGGAATATAATGTTCTACTCTCTCTGCAATTTTAAGTGAAAGCCAATTAAACGCCTCATCTATATTTATGTTTTTAATTCCACTTGTCAAAAATGATTTCATTGGTCTGTTTCCGAGTTTTTCCACTCCCATAGCTTCATCTAGTTCATTTATATCAGGTTGTTTTATCTCAGTCTTATTATAAAGGATAAGAAGTGGCAATTCACTTAATTCTGGTTTCCCCGCAATTTCATGCAGCAATTCTCGTGCATATGAGAATCTTATTTTATCGGTAACATCTAAAACAAAAATCAATCCATCTTGGTTTTTTAAATAAGGCTTCCATAGTTCCTTAGCTTTGTATTTTCCAGGGATATCATAAGTCAACAAAGATACGTTATTAACTAAAATTCTAGATATGTCTACATTTATTGTTGGAAATATTGCTTTTGATACCGATTTTCTTCTCGTTTTAATTATTGTTGTTTTTCCCGCCATAGAAAGCCCGAAAATTAACACTTTCGCCTCTTTTTGTTCGAATATAACTTCTTCTTCTGGAAAAGAGATATAAAAGCTATTGATTAATGTTCTAATCTCCTTTAGTTTAGTTAGATCTCCTTTATAAACTCTAGAGTCCACATAGAAAGCTTTGAATAAATCTTCGATTTTTGTGAACTCTTCAACAATTCCCTCTAAAAACTGTTCAGCTAAAGTAGATTTAATTTTGGATTTTCCATCAACAACTAGTGAAATTAAAAGACGCTCCCTCCTTGTTTTTGAGTATTCACTCGGAATATCAAAGATTAAATTAGCTGTTTTAAAAGTTCCAAATGTATGTTTAAAAAAACCATTTTCATAGAGATCTATCAATAAAGGAACCTGTTTGATATCATCTCTTTCAATAGTTTCAGGCTTTTTTAAAAAAATATATGGAGGAAAATATGGGTTCCGATGACTTAAAACTAACATTCTCATAAATAAACGACCAATGTTCTCTATTATTAAATTAAGCCCTATTACTACAGAATTGAATTATTTCATATTTTATTTACAAAAAAATATGTGACTATAATATCTGTTCTAGTCTAGACCCTAATACTCCTAATTTTTTATTATAGAACTTAACTATATTTTACTAATAAAAATTCGAGTAGAAAAATGTAATTTATTTCTCATCATTCAAAAAAATTTAAATCCCATCTTATTTATCGTTAGCATAGTGAAATACACAAAATTAAATTGGTGATTAGAATAATGAAGGTAAATAATGCCCAAAAAAATGATGAAGTATTATATTCTGAATGGATTCCAGCCGGAGGTTTTCTAAAAGTTGTGGTGTTAATTGTATTTGTATTATTTGTTTCCCTAGGAATTGTATTTACTGCTTTCCAACCAGGAGAATTATCATTTATAGGGATTATATTCGGAATAGCAAGCATAGTTATTTTTCTTTTCTATTGGAACTACCGGGGGTTATCAATCATTTTGACTCAGAAGATACTTGAAGTAGAATATGGCGCTTTTAACCATAAGAGAATTTCCTTAAACAAAATTAGCAGTTGCGAGGCAACTAAAGCACGTTTTAGAACCTACGGAGGAATTGGAATTCGATTAGGTTTAGATGGTTCATGGGCTTATAACACAGATTTTGGAGATGCCATAAAATTAACCTTAAAAGATGGTAGACCATTTCTTTTTTCTACAAGAAATCCTCAAAAAATATGTAATCTAATAAAAGAAAAAATAAATTAGAAAGACTTTCTATTTGATTAAGATTATTAAAAAATAGCTTTATGTATTTCAAAAAATTAGTTATATCTCCATTATTCTATTCCATGCTTCTCGTTCTTTGTCGAATAATGCATTAGCGACTTTAATTTCTTTTCCGAATAAAAGTGTAGATCTGCTTTTCTTATCATAAGTAGGCCAATCAGGAATACCATTATGATTTGGATTACCACTATGAGCAAATGAAAGCCAAGCATCCATCATATGTTCACAAAGATTTTCTGTATTTACCGCATTACCTACTAAAGCTTTCATTCCAGGATCTTCAAAAGTATTAAATATAAATGGAAGTTCAAGAGCATGGCAAGAACCAAGACGTCCATTATATATGGGAGTCTCCCATGTAAATAGATAATTATAAGTATTTGGCTGATATTTAGATTGTGCTTCAAGTATTTGTAGCGTTGCAACTCGGAACATTAGATCAGTAGCAATAGAATCCAGTAATTCTTTGGGTTCATTTGAAAAGATTCCTGCTCGTGCTTGTTTATAAATATCAATAATATTTCGAGCGTTCTCTGAATTTATTCCCATCATACCTAAATAAAGCATTATAGCTTTTTCATCCTTAATATTCCTTGTTAAGGGATTCAATGATGTTAAAAGTTTGGCTTCATGTAGGTTTGTTCCCATCATTAAATCAATATTTTTACATTTACCCTCCTTGAATACGGTTAAAGGATGAACAGGGAATGTCTCTCTATCGATTAAAGGTCTAAAGGCTAGCCCTCCTCTTTTAGTGATTTCATTTTGAGCTTCAATAATCTCTTCAGGAGTTATTTTACGTAATGCATTAATATCTCTACTTTTAATCCCTAAAGAACGCATCAATTCTTTTGTAGGTTTTTTTGTCACTTTAGGATCGATAGTAGGCATACTTTGTGCTATAATCCGACGAAATAAGCCCTTAGCAGCAGGTATTGCTGTGAGAGTAATAACAGAATAGGCACCCGCAGATTCTCCAAAAATTGTAATATTATTAGGATCACCCCCAAATTTGGCAATATTATCGTGAACCCATTTTAATGCCAAAATCTGATCTAATAGCCCCACATTTGCAGTTATACCAGGAATAAAAAGATATCCAAAAGCACCCAATCGGTAATTTATCGTTACTATCACAACATCACCACGTTGAGCTAAGTTGGAACCATCATAGGCAGGAGTCCTACTTCCACCAAAAAGGAATCCTCCTCCATGTATCCAAAACATTACTGGCCTTTTCTTACTATCAATATCAGGAGTCCAAATATTAAGGGTTAAACAATCTTCACTTTCAGGTTGAAGCTTTCCAGTTACATCTTCCAGTGGTGTATATCCTTGGTATGCACAGGGTCCAAATTCTATAGTTTCTAACACATCATCCCAGGGCTTTTTAGTTTGTGGAGGACTAAACCG
>JBHLPN010000024.1:0-19607 GCA_048939445.1 Promethearchaeota archaeon
ATTGAAGAAATTACTATAGTTAGTATTGATAATCGAATTGATAATTCTCTTCCATACTTTGTATAGATAATTAAAGCTGCTATTGAAATTAATCCTATAATTAGAAAAATCCAAGCAAAAACCCATAAAGCTAAAGAGGGAACGTCAGTCATATCATATAAAGATTTTTTTTGTATTCTGTATTTTTAGATATGTTTTATTTTTTTTTAATTTTATTAATGAATAAAATTTATAATTATGATCTTTTGATAATTTAATAAATAAAACTTAAATTAAAATTAAAGTAAATAAAATCGATAAGTAAAATGCATTTTCTGAGAAAAATTGTTGATACACCGATTTTGGATAATCCTCCAAAGAATCATAAAAGTATTCATCGGCACTTCTATAGATATTCAAAAGGTGATTTTATTGGCCCTGCGATGAAGATAACACAAGCAAAAGCGAAATTGACGCTTAAAGGAAGTCATGAATATGAGGATTTGATTCTTGAGATAGTAGCGAAAGGAATTTCAAATCCAAATGAAAATTTTGAAATTAAAGGGAGATTAATCACTGGGGCAGATATAAGTGATATAATAACTAAATTGGGATTTAATTGGGATCTTAAACAATCAACAGGACAAACAAAAAATTTCAAAGTAGAGATTATTGACACAGCAACTAAAGATTCTGTACTACAAAGTATTCAAGCATTTCGTGAAAATAGTTATTTCTTACTTTCATTCAATTTAAATCCAAATTGTAAAGTAACCACGAAAAAAAATATACCTCAACCATCTAAAAAAAAAGTGGAGGAGGATGACGTGAATAAAAGAATTCAATTTTGTACTGGATATGTAAGTAATATAGAAAAAAACCTTAATAATGTATTGGAAACTGTGTTATATGATTTTAAAGCTGATCTCCCAAAAAACTGGAAAGCACTCACAATTTTTAATAATTATAAAATCACTGATATTGAAATCCCTAAAAATATTTCAAATTCAAGTTTATTAAGAATAATGGCAATAAGAAAAGGTAAACTATTTCGTAGCCTTGATGTAGATGGGGAAATTATAGAAAAACAATATTCTATTGTCGTTTAAGTAGTAGTTTTAAATTTTTTTTATGTGAATTTTCAAAAAAATTTAATTTTTATCAAAGATATATTTATTAAAGCTAGCATTATAATGTGAATGAGGCAAAGTCATATTAAAGAATTAAATCCTTATTTAAGTTCCTTTCTCTATATAATTGGCGGTGAAATCGCAATATATGTTGGATTGGAACTTCTAAAGTCTGAATCTAAGGATATAACTGATGAAGATATAACTGAGAATATAAAAGATAGTATTAAGGACACAGACATTGACTTCGAACCAGATGATTCTGAAATCTTAAAATTGAATTCTGTTCGTAAAACGCTTTATAAATTATATTCCGAGAAACTTGCTCAATTTAGACGCATAAGAGATAAATCTACTGGATGGTTTATCTATTATTGGTGGCATGAATTCGATTTATTTGAAGAAATACTCATTGAGAAAAAAAAAATGATTGAAAGCAAATTAAGAGACAGATTACAGTTTGAACAAAATAACTACTTCTTCATCTGTAAAAATTGCCAAGAATCAAATATTAAATATAATTTTGATGAGGCTTTTGAACTTAATTTTAGATGTCCTGATTGTGGGGGTCCCCTTGAAGCTCAAGATAATCAAACTATCATTGAATTCTTGAAGAACAAGATAGCTTTGATTCAAAATACTAATGTTTCAATTGGGTAAGAAATTTATTACTAATGATCAATTTCATAATTATTATTGTTTCTGGGTTAGAATGTTATGAATTTTTAAATTGAGTCCAAATTTTTATGAATGAAAAAAGAACATTTGATATATTTAGATTTGGAACTTGTTCAAAAGATTGCTACGGTTCATGTGTATTTACAGGACTTTGGAATGACGGAGCTCCAGAATTAAAATTTTTATCAGCACAACCTATTAAAGAACATCCATTTACTAATGGATTTTTTTGTCCCAAATTTAAACATCGGGAAAATTTAATATATCATCAAGATCGATTGAAAACTCCATTAATCCGAACTGGACCAAAATCTAAAAATATATTCGAAAAAATATCGTTAAAAAAAGCATTCAACTTAATTGCTGACAAAATACTAACCATTAAAAGGAGTAATAATTATAAGTCTATTTTGGGAGCATTTTATTCGGGAAATTGTGGTCTAATATCAATGTATGCTCCCTTAAGATTTTTTGGGAAATTAGGTGCCACAATCACAGAAGGTGGGATTTGCAATGAAGGCGGATGTGCTGGACTTGCAGAGTTATTTGGTACTTATTCTACTACAAACCCATTTCAAATAATAAATCCCTCTACAAAATTAATAGTGATTTGGGGAAGTAATCTCTCAGAAAGTAATAACCATGCTTATTATTTGGTAAAACAAGCCTTAAAAGCAGGATCTAAACTTGTAGTAATTGATTCTAGACGTACAAAAATAGCAGAAAAAGCTCATTGTTTTTTACATATCTTCCCGGGTACTGAATATTTATTAGTTAAGTTGATAATCAACGAACTAATTGCTAATCAAGCATATGATGAAAAATTTATCGTGGAACATGTTGAATCTTACTCATCAATTTTTCAAGAATTAGCTAAAATCGATAAGAAGAAGCTCTTGAATCAAATTGGAATTGATAAACAGACCTTTCAAAATTTTGTTGAATTTCTAATGAAATTCAAACATCATACCTTATTTAATATTGGGTATGGTGTTCAGAAAGACTATTATGGTGGGAGAATTGTAAAAACTATTGCTCTAATTCAGATTATTCTAGGAAATTTAGGAAAGCCTGGTACAGGGTTGATCTATTCTCAGAGTGATTTTTTAAAACCTTTTCTTCGACCAATTCAAGATTATATTTCTAGTATTGAATCAGAATCAAAAATAAAGAAAATTCCTATAATCAAGCTCGGCTCTTCTTTATCGACCAAGAAATATCAGGTGTTATTTGTTTATAATTTCAATCTAGTTAGTTCATTACCTAATCAAAATTTATTAAGAACAGCATTAATGAACGAAAATCTATTTGTAGTTGTACTAGATATGTTTTTAAATGAAACTACAAAGTATGCTGATATTGTTATTCCTGCAAAATTTGATTTAGAATCACATGATTTAATATCCGCTTATTATATCCCGAGCTTATCGATTAATATTGGAGGTCCCTGTCCGTATCAGGACTGTTTGTCTAATTATGAGTTTTTCCAACAGTTAGCATGGATATTAGGTTTTAGAGATTCTTCAATTTTTCAGGAAACAGAAGAAACAATTTTTAAAAATTGTATAAAATTGTTACCATTAAATATTCAAAAAGACCTCAATAAACAAGGTTATTACCTATTATTCGATAATAACTCTGTCCCATTTAATAATTTAGAGTTTCCTACTCCCAGTAATCGAATTCAAGCTATTGGCCCTCATTTTAAATTTAGTAAAAATGAATTGAAGCGTAAAATGAGCTTGAAAAAGAATGAATTTGTCCTAATCTCTCCTTCTCATTCACATTTCTTACATTCTCAATTGGGGCAGCTAAATACTAGGTATATCAATGATTTTACTAAGATATTCTTGACTTCAAGAGATATTCAAGCTTTAGATCTTGAAACAGGTGATGAGGTTCTTGTATCTAATGATTATGGATCTAAAATATACACTCTAGCAGAATCTCCTATATTAAAGCCTAGAACTGCGTTAATATATTCTGGCTTATCATCAACTTTAAAAGGAACTCCCAATGTGAACTGTTTTACTCCTGATCAACCAGAAGAATTAGGATATTCGGGAGCGTACAATTCTGCAATAGTGGAAATTATTAAAATAGACTCATAAAATCGAACAAAATACGTAATCTTATTTATTTCTTCTTTTTAATAAATGCAATATCGCCAAGGGAAGCCCCAGTTGATTTTTTCATGTATTTTTTATTTTGAGTATTGGCTTCAATCTCATCAGTTTCTTTTAAAATTTTAATATTATAGACATCTTCTATTTTTTTAGCCAATTTAATTGTAGGTTCTACTTTTCCGGCTTCAATTCTTCTCAGTAATGAAGGTTTTTCATTCAACTTCTGAGCAAATTGATCTTGATTAAGTCCAAGGGAATTTCTCTTATTTCTTATTCTTTTAGCAAAATCAGGTATTATTACCAAATCATTATCTAAATCTTGCCGCTTTGGAGGCTTTGTTTTAGTGTGGGAATATGGTTTTTTTAACTGTGTGCTTTTAGGTGGTTTTTGAATTTTTATCCCATGTTGAGCACAATTGTAGCATACTGTTATTTTAGCTCCTTCTAAAAGAACTCTTTGGCCTTTACCCCAAATTATACTTCCACATATAGGGCATTCCTTATCAATTTCATTATATCGTGATTTTGGCATAATAATATCTAGAATACAATTTATCGAAAGATATATTTTACATGTATAGAATTTAATTAAATATTCTTATAATTTTCGGTTTACTCCCATTATAATTTATAATCTATAAATTTTTTTAAAAATCGACATTTTTAAGAAATAATACAGAAGTAACCTTAAATTTAAATGATTAAATGTTTATTAATAAAGTAAAGCATTTTCTTAAAATTGTATTTTAAAGTGAGTAAAAAGGGGTATACTTTTTTTGACTACGACTAAAGATAAACGAAAAAAAGAAGAAACTAAAGATGGCGAATATCTTATAACTTATACTAGGCATTTAGAGAAACGACTCAGAAACTTGGAGACAGAAAAACAATTATTAGATGCAGAACGCTTAAGATTGGAACAAGAATTGCATAGCCTCAGAAATGAAATTGACAGATTAAGAGAGCCTCCATTAGTATCTGCAACAATTATAGATTTTTTAGATGAAAAGGGGAGAGCAATTGTAAAAAGCTCTACAGGGCCTAGTTTTGTTGTTAATACAAGTAGAAAAGTGAAAAATGAAAAATTAGCACCAGGTACTCGGGTTGCGCTAAATCAAAGAACATTTGCTATTATGGAAGTTTTACCGACAAAATTAGATCCTTTTGTAAAAGGCATGGAAGTAATTGATTCAATTCCGGATATATCGTATGTGGATGTTGGAGGATTAGAAGAACAAATGCAAGAAGTAAGAGAAACAGTAGAATTGCCCTTAAAGAAGCCAGAATTATTTAAAAGGATTGGAATTGAACCCCCAAAAGGAGTATTGTTATTTGGTGCGCCTGGTACTGGGAAAACTTTATTAGCTAAAGCAGTAGCTCATGAAACAGAGGCAACATTTATAAGAATTATTGGTTCTGAATTAGTACAAAAGTTTATAGGTGAAGGTGCACGATTAGTTAGAGAAATTTTTAATTTAGCAAAAGAAAAAGCCCCAACGATCTTATTTATTGATGAATTAGACGCTATCGGTTCTCAAAGACTTAAAATTGCAACTTCAGGAGACAGGGAAGTTCAGAGAACGTTAATGCAGCTTTTAAGCGAATTAGACGGCTTTGAACAGAGAGGAGATGTGAAAATTATTGGAGCGACAAATAGAGTGGATATTTTAGATCCTGCCTTATTAAGACCAGGCAGATTTGATCGTATGATTGAATTTCCCATTCCTGATGAAAGAGCTCGAGAAGCAATTTTTAAAATACATACAAGAAATTTGAATGTTGAAGAAACGATAGAATTCAAACGTTTAGTTAAACTTACAGAAGGAGCAACGGGTGCTGATATTAAAGCGATCTGTACAGAAGCGGGAATGTTCGCAATTCGAAAAGATGCCGATATGATTGTCAATAAAGATTTTTTTAATGCAATAGACAAAGTAATGAATAAAGTTAAAGATCAATGGGTTGAATCTCGACTTTACTCATAATTTATTTATGTTTCACTTGCTTTTTTTAATTTAAGCAATTATTTTCATTCTTTGATCTATGGAAACAAACTTTTTACTTGGCTTAAGAAAAATTAAGGCAATCTCAGATTATCAATTTGGGAAAGAAATTACTGACATTCTTTTTGATGATATTAATCAAATTCATTTTGAAAGATCACCTAATACTAATAAAATCAGATATATCTATTCTGAGAATAAATTATTACTCATATTAAGACCTACTAATGGTTTTTTTACTTTTACTCTTTTCTCAGCAAAAAGGATAATCGAGGAAACTGCTGCTCCAAAATTGCGGGTTATTGTATTAAATGATATTTCAGAGTTTATAAAAAAAGGAAGAAATGTTTTTTGTAAACATATTGTCAATATCGATGACAAATTAAGACCCTTAGATGAAGTAATTATAGTAAATCAAGATGATGAATTGTTGGGTATTGGTAAACTTAAAATCCCCGTTCCATATGTAAAATCCTTTTCTATAGGGATTGCAGTAAATGTAAGAAAAGGAGTCTATAAATCAAAATTTTAAATCGTGTATTATTATATAAATTAAGATATAGAACCGAATTTAAAGTGAAAAAGATTGGTTAAATTACCTAAAGATATGCAAAACAAAGCAAAAAGTAAACCTAAACGCCCCCAACCAGTTGTAAAGCGAGAAGGACAACAATTTGGATCACGACAGATGCGGAGGAAAATGTCACAACAAGGTATTGATATGGAACAAGTTGATGCTACGAGAGTTGTTATAGAAGGAGCAGAAAAAACGCTTATAATCGATCAACCGGAAGTATTTCGGATGAAACAAGCAGGTCAAGAAATATATCAAGTAATCGGCCAAGGAGAAGAGGTATCTCCAGAGAGTTTTGCGATTGAGAGTGGAGAATCTTATGAGGAAATAAAACAAACAGAAGAATCAGAGATGAAACCAACAATATCAGAAAATGATATAATGTTAGTTGCCACACAAGCAAATGTAGATAAGAAAGAGGCTGAATCAGTTCTAAAAGAATGTAATGGAGATATTGCTAAAGCAATTTTATATTTAAAAAATCGACCTTAATGTGAAATCATTAATTAAATGATAAAGATTAAGAATTATAAAATTTTTAATATTCAAAAAGCATACACTTTAATATTTTATGTCAAAAATTAAGAAAAAACAAATTGACAAACCTTCCGGAATTTCAGAATTGGATATAAAATTTGAAAAAATTATTCAGTTTTCAGGCTGGTTGTTCTTGTTAGGTCTTGTGGGATTTTTTGGTGCTTGGTTTCTCTTTGATACCATATTAAATGTGATAGATCTAGAAATTGAAACCATGACATTCACATTTATTATTTTTATTGGAACTAACGCTGCAATCAGTTTTGCTTTAGCCACAAAGATAAAAAATAATAGGGATAAAAAAAAGGAATACTTCCTCGATTGGCTATTGGGAGAATTTATCTTCTGTATGATGGCAATTTTTGCAATTGCTATCTATCAATGGTAAACTTATCTATTAAATACCCTAATTAAAAAAGAGATGAAATTCAACTTTGAATTATTTATAATCTTCTCTAGAAGGATTAAATACATCAATAACTTCTGAATCTTCTAATATTAAAGCTCCGTGTTTTTCCTTTGAATCAAAAACATAACTATCTCCTTCTTTAGCTATGAATTCATTATTTTCTGTTAGAAATTTTATTTTTCCTTTAATTATGTATCCAATTTGGTGTTCATTATGGCTATGTATAGGTATTTCAGCGTTCTTCTCAAGTGTAAAATGGCAGAGCATTAAAGCATCATTATAAATTAGTGTTCTTCGAAAAACTCCCTCTAAAGCTTTGATTGGTTGAATTTTTTCCTTATTTATAGAATTTTTTATCATGATAATTACGTGATTCGAAGAATTATCTATATTTTTTCTTTAAATATACTTATTTTTAATTCTTATAAAGTTTTTATAGTTAAAACTGATAAAAGTTGAAAATGTCTTCGACATAATTTTATACCATATGTAATTTCAGATTTAATAAATTAGAAATTGAAAAGACTCCAAAGGATTAAGAATTTTTTCGTGATTTTAATAGACAGCTTTTAAACAATCAAATAAAGAGTTAATAAAATAAGTTTAAATTGGAAAAACAAATAAATTTTTATATCAAAAGAGGTAAAATATTAACGATAATAAACAGTTAATAATTCTCTTAATTCAGTTCATATTGCCGACAAAATTTTGTAATTAAAAATCGGGGATTATTCCACTATATTATAATAGATTATATAAAAATCAAAAACAGGATGATATCCATTGGTAATAGTATCAGATTCAAGACAATTAAAAGATAAAGATGTCGAAAAAATAAGACGTAAATATTTGACAAAATTATTACCACGAGTTTTTCGAACAGAAGGTGATGTAGTACCATTCGATCCAGTAAAAATTGAACAAAGTCTCATCAATGAGACTGGTTTGGACCAAAAATCTGCTGATAGAATTACTGAATTAGTAGTTAGAAGAATAATTTCTTCTGGAATTAGATTTTTATCTGGACCCCATATTAGAGAAATTGTGTGTTCGATATTATCAGAACAACATTTTGAAGATGAAAGAAAATTATATACAAGAATAGGAATGCCCTTAATGGATTATGAGGCTATTTTAGAACACGGAGTGGATGAAAATGCAAATCAAGATATGAATCCTGAAAGCATTCATCATTGGGCTGCGAATAGAATATCAGATGAGTATGCTCTATTAAGAATTTTAGATTCTGAAGAAGCTCATGCTCATTTATACGGTGATATTCATGTACATATGTTGAGATACTTCGATTTAAGACCATTCTGTCAGGAATGGGATCCACGAATGATTCTTGAACATGGTTTACCTCCAGTAGAGAGTTGGGCACATTGTAGTAAATCAGGACCTGCAGGTAGTCTACGTGTTGCTGTGACTCATCTTGCCAAGTGGCTTGGAATCATTCAGGGTGAATTTAGCGGAGGACAAGGTTATGATTATATGACTACTTTTTTAGCACCTTATGCTAAAGGTGTTTCTGCTAGAGAAATCGAGCAATCAATGCAATGTTTGATTTTTGAAACGAATCAAATATTTGCTGCTAGGGGAGGACAAGTACCATTTACTTCGATCTCTTGTACTCCTACTATCCCCGATGGTTTATTAAATATCCCTGCTGTTGGTCCTCATGGAAAAATAGTAGGAAAGTATGGTGATTATAAAGATGAATGTCTTAAACTCTTCGATGCTTTAACTGATGTGTATATCCAAGGTGATCATAATGGAAAGCTATTTGCATTTCCAAAACACGAGATTAAAATTAAAAAAGAATGGTTGGAAGAATTTGAACCATCTTACTTAAAATTAATGGAAGAAGTTGCTACTATGGGAACTCCATACTTTCTTAATATGTGCCCAGATTGGATGCCAGATGAAATTCACAGTCAATGTTGTAGAAAATTTTTAAGTGGAAATCAAATCATTGAGCAATGTATTCTTGATCCTGAAATGAGAAAGAATGCAAATGTATGGGAGAACTATGTTACAATCGGGTCATTACAAAGTGTAAGTTTAAATCTTCCTCGGTATGCCTATTTATCTGAAAATGAAAATGATTATTTCACGATATTAGATGAGAAAATGGAACTTTCAGCAAGAATCTTACGAAAAAAATGGAATTTAATGGAAAAGAGATTAAAAACTAGGCATTTACCTCTATGTAGTGGTAAAATAAATGGTAAACCAATTTTTAATCTAAGAGATCAAAACCTTTCAATAGGATTTACAGGATTGAATGAAGCTGTAAAAAGCCTAACTGGTTATGAATTACATGGAGATGATACTGCATATGAGTTAGGAAAGAAGATATTAAACTATATGGTCGCAAAATGTAATAATATGACTGAAAGAGATAATAGGTTTTATTCTCTATGGGAACAACCCAGTGAATCTACTTCGAATAGATTAGCGAGATTAGATCTAAAACATTTTCCAAAAAAAGCAATAATACAATCGCACGGTAATTCTGCGTATTATACTAATTCTGATCATTTTAGATACGATACTGAAATCCCATTATCAGAACGAATTAGAAAACAAGGCGATTTTCATCCTATTGTGAATGGCGGCGTTATTACTCACATATGGTTAGGGGAACAAAAACCAGATATCAATGGTTTATGGGAACTTACAAAAAATATTTGTCTTAATACAAATACTGCTTACTTTGCTTACACAATAGATTTTGTTTATTGTCCTTCTTGTCGAAAAATGTTTCGAGGAACCCAATTTAGTTGTCCACAGTGTCATTCTGGGGATGTTAAAGTATATTCAAGAGTTACCGGATATTACAGCGAAGTAAATAGATATAATCCAGGAAAAAGAGCTGAGTGGGAAGCTCGTAAACGAGAATATCTTATTAATTAAAATTTTCATTTCTATTTTTAAATAGTAACATTCTATATTTTTAATATGGAAATAAAAGGTTCAATTAAAGAAGCTCAAGAAATCGTTGATAAATGGATCTGTGAACATGGTGGATATTGGCCTCCATTATCAATGGTTTGTGCGATTATGGAAGAACTAGGAGAAGTTGCTCGCGAAATTAATTCTATAGAAGGATATAAACCAAGAAAATCAAAAATTAATAGTCCTAATTTAGGGGAAGAATTAGCAGATCTTCTTTTTTCTACTATTTGCATCGCAAATCATTATAAAATTGATTTGGGAAAGGAATTGAATAAAACTTTAAAAAAATACACTAATAGGAATTCAAACAGATTTTTGTAATTTAGATTAAATGAATAGAAATAATATGCAGCAATAATTTGAATTCAACTTTAATTTAAAAAATTTTAATTGTTTAAATATTTCCAAATTATGAAACACAAGGAAACTATATGTAATTAAAAATTAGAACAATGTTAAAAGAAGGATTAGAAAAACAAGAAATACTTAAAATTCTCAATGAAAAATTAAAAAGGGATTATTCATATAAATCAGGTTCAATATTAGGATCCATGTGTACTGAACCACTTGACTTTGGGGTTGAAGTGTATATGAAATATGTCTCTAAAAACCTTGGAGATCCAGGGTTATTCTTAGGGACTGCAGCTTTAGAGGAAGAATTAGTTGATGAAATCGCTGAAATTTTTAATGGAAAAAATATAATTGGGACTTTTACTACAGGTGGTTCAGAAGCAAACTTAATAGCTATGAGAATTGCTAAAGAATTGAGACCTGATATCGCAGATCCTGAAGTTGTAGTACCAATTTCTGCCCACATTTCATTTGATAAAGCAGCTGATTTACTTGGGATTAAACTTAAGAAAGCAAAATTGAATGATAATTTTGATTTAGATTTAACTCATTTTGAATCACTGATAAATAAAAATACATGCGGTGTAGTAGGAATCGCAGGAACTACATCCTTAGGCTTAATTGACCCAATAGAAGATATTGGAAAACTTGTGGAAGATAAAGATATTTTTTTTCATATTGATGCTGCTTTTGGAGGATTTGTACTACCGTTCTTAAAAGAATTAAATTATGAAATTCCTCCATGGGATTTTTCTGTAAAGGCTGTTGATTCCATAACAGCAGATCCACATAAAATGGGTTTAGGAATTATACCCTCTGGAGGATTTTTTCTAAGAGATTCCTCAATTTTGCATAAGTTTGGTTTTGAAATTCCCTATTTAGCTGGAGGGAATTTTAAACACTTTCAAATAGTTGGAACTAGATCTGGAGGAACTGTAATAGCATTTTGGGTAATCTTGAAATCTTTAGGAATAAATGGTTTTAAAAAGATTACGAAAAGGTGTATGGAAAATACAGAATATTTAACTAAACGAATTGATGAAATAAAAGGTTTAAAATTAGCAACTAATCCAGTTACAAATGTTGTGGGAATTACAACCGTATGTGGAGAAAGTATTTGTAAAATTGATGAAGAATTACGAAAGAGAAATTGGATGGTAGGAAAATTTGAAGAATTCAATCTGATCAGAGTAGTGATTATGCCACACGTTCAGAAAATCCATTTAGAAAATTTCACTGATGATTTAGAGAAAATTGCAAAAAAACTAAAAATTGCTTAATAAATTAAATCATCTTCTCAGAAATACTTATTATGAATCTAAATAGAAGTAAAAAGTATAAATCTTAATTGTAATCCTAGAAAAAAAATATATTTAGGACTAGTTATTATTTATTTAATGGTAGGTTTATTGAAGGTTTGATGAGAGTTTAATTTTAAAAATCTGGAATTAAAATTATGGGTAAAAAAAAGAAAACCCTCGGAATAAAAACAGCAAGGTATTTTACAAAAAATTGTACTAAATGTAGTTTTGAATATCCTAATTGGTTTACTAATTGTCCTAAATGCGGTGCTTCTTGGGATGATACCGAAATAGTCCAAGTTCCTAAAGAAGCCAACAAAAAAACTATTAAAATTGTAGTAAAAATAACTGAAGAAACTTTCAATAAAGCACTGTTTTCAGTAAATTTAATTTTTAGTGCTGATCAAGGGAAATCATGGTATCAGATGGAAATGGATGCACAAATGGATTATTATATAGCAGAAATTGCAGAAGTCCCTATTGGTTCAGTTATTATTTACTATGTGGAAGTATTTTTAGAAGATGGAGAGAAAATTATAGAAAATAATGAGGGAAAATACTTTTTTTATAAGGTGGGAGTGCCAATTGAAGAAACCAAATCTGAATTAACCACTCGAGAAAGTAAAGCTATTACTAAACCCCCTATTAAACCCCAAAAATATCAGAAACCTCCAATAGAAGCTCCGATACAAAAAAAGCATGTTACAAGAGAAATGCTTGAGCATTCCACAGTAATTCCTCAAGAACAGGTAAAAATTCCAGAAAAAAGCAGTTCTCAGGAATATAAAATGAAAGCATCTACTATATTTGGAAAACCTCAGACGCAAATTGATCCTGAATTAAAAATATGCACTCATTGTAATTCTAAAATTAAGAAAATGTGGAGTACATGTCCAATCTGCGGAAAATCGCTCTGAATTAATTCATGAAATAATTAAAATATTCACAGTTATTAATTTGAAATTCTATAAAAATAACAGTTTCAAAATAAAATAGATATAATCATTAAATACTATTCATAACTGAGATCCACATTTATTACAAAATTGGTAATCGCTTGATAATAATGCTCCACACTGCTTACAAATAATAGTTTCTTTTCCTGACGGTTTTTTTGTTGGTGCTTGAATTGGTTCAGATGGCTGAACTTTGCTTTCTATATCTGTAACGTTTGGTATTATCCGTAATTTGCTAGCTTCTTGAGTTTCAGGTTCTTGGGTTACTGTAAATGGCATAAAGGCTGATACTGAAGTTTTCTCTGTTTCATCTGTTTTTTGACTCAAAGTTTGAAAGAGGGATGGTGTGCTAGCGACTTCTAGCGTTGGGGTAGTTGGGATTGATTTTGTGTCAATCTTTTCTTTTTTTTCTTTTTTAGGCTTTTCTTTTTTAGGTTTTTCTTTTTTTTCTTTCTTGGTTTTTTTCATTTGTTCCAATAATTTTTCTTGTTTTTCTTTTTCTTCTTGAATCTTCTTCTCCTTCTCTTCTTTCTTTTTCTGTTTTTCAAGTTTTTTCCTTTCTTTCTTCGAATACATAGGTTCAGGTAAATAATCCATTAAAGAATCTGATTTAGTTTCAGTGGTATCTTGAAGGGTAAATAAAGGAGCAGCACTTGAAGGAGCAGCACTTGAAGGAGCGCTCTCAACGGAGGCAGTTGTTTGTAGAGATTGAAATTCTTCGGGTGCTGGCGCGGGAACAGGAACATTATTTGAAAAAGGGATCGCTTTAGGTTTGTATGCCTCTTCTCTGCTTGTAAAAAATGATGGTTGAGAAGGGGTAATTTGCTGGTCGTTCGATAATATTTCTTCTGGAGTTCTAAATTCGAATTCGACTGGCTGACTTGGGGTTTCAGCAATCTTAGAATCTGGTAAAGGTATTTCTGGTTCAAATTCAGGTTCAAGTATCGGTTCTGGTACTGGTGGTGCCTCGAATTCATATTCCGGTTCTGGTTCGAATGTTGAACTAGATTCGTGCGCTTGATTAGAGATAGGTTCTGGAACAGGAGGGGCAGCATAATCAAGTTCGGGTTCCAATCTCTGCATAGGTGTTGGATATACTCCTGCAGCAGTAATTGGAACTTGACCAGGACTAAATACAATTCCTTTAGAGATTAGCATATCAGGAACTCCAGAGTCAATCATTAAACAGGCAAGAATATAAAAACAGTCACCAACCCCTTCACCTGTTTTTGCTGAAGTTTCCATATAATATAAATTAAATTCAGCTGTAAAATTATTGATTTCTTCTAAAGAAACCATTCTTTGATCAACTAAATCACTTTTATTACCAACTAGTAGCAATGGAATTTCGGTTTTCACATTTGCTCTCACTTCTTCAATCCATTGAGGCAGATGTTCAAAACTAGCAGAATTTGTTAAATCAAAAATTAATAATGCTCCTAAAGACCCCCTATAATACATTGGTCTAATCGAACTAAAACGCTCTTGTCCTCCAGTATCCCATATTTGAAGCTTTGCGCGTAAAGGACCTTCAACAGAATCGATATTAATAGTTTTTACATGAAAGTCTACACCAATAGTCATTTTGTAGTCTTCTGTGAAAAAACCTTTACTGAATCTGAGAGTAAGAGCAGTCTTTCCGACTCCACCGTCTCCTACAACAATCGATTTAAAGAGATAATCATATTCTTCAGCCATTACATGTTCCCACTTTACGTTTCAAAATTATATATATCGAGTAATTTTCTAAAATGTTCAAGCTATTATATATAATAACTATAAATACGAATTTATAATTTTATTTATATAATTGAAATTCTGTTATCTTACTAATAATTAAGTAAGATATCGTTGTAATATATATTTAAATTTAAGAAGATCAAAATTAAAACTAAATTAATTTATGAGCTTCTTCACATATATCAACATTATCAAACCATTTATTGATTTTAGTTAACTCCTGTTGAGGGAATTCATATGAATGTTCTCGATCAGGGTATATACCATTTATAACTTCATCCTTATAATCATTCAAGGCACGACGAATGGATTCACCGATGTTGCCAAAGTATTTAAGAAATTTAGGTTTAATATCGGTAAAGATACCTAGCATATCATGAATAACTAATATTTGACCATCACAATGAGGACCAGCACCAATACCAATGGTGGGGATGTCCACACTATCCGTAATTAATTTAGCTATTTGCCAAGGAATGCTTTCTAAAACGATAGAAAAAACCCCAGTTTCTTCTAAATTTTTCGCATCTAATATCAATTTTTTTGCTGCTTCAATTGTTTTCCCTTGAACTAAAAAACCTCCAAACTGGTAAATTGCTTGTGGAGTTAATCCAATATGACCCATAACTTGAATATCTGCTTCAATCATAGCTTTAATAGTAGGGCATATTTCCGTTCCCCCTTCAACCTTAACGGCTTCAGCATTACCCTCTTGGATAAAGCGCCCAGCATTTTTAACAGCTTCTATTTTATCTATCTTATATGAAAGAAATGGCATATCTCCAACAATTAATGCATTTGATACACCTCGACTAACTGCTTTTGTATGATGAATCATCTCATCCATAGTTACTGATAAAGTGTTTTGATATCCAAGCATAACCATTGATAGCGAATCTCCTACAAGAATTAGATCAATCCCGGTATCATCAACAATTTTAGCAAATGAATAGTCATAAGATGTGATGGTGACTATTTTTTCGCCTTTTTTTTTCTTCTCTATTATATCTTTTGCAGTGACTTTTTGTAAAGACATATGTTCAAATAACTAATTAGTTTTCAAAAATTTTATGGTAATTTGATTAATGTTTTGTGAAAAATTTTCATATTATTTCTTCTCTAATGTGAATAATATTGAATTTGATAAACTAAAACTCTCGAAAAATATATTTGACATCTTAATTTGCTTTAAATATTGGTTTATTCGAATTTTTTTGATAAGACTTTTTAACAAAAGCTTCATATATAAATCCTACTAATCTAAAAAAAGAGATTGAGATTTATGGTAGATCCCAAGGATATTGATTTCTATTCTTTAGGTTTCAATTTTATTGAAACAAAGACTATGTTTGTAGCTACTCATAAGAATGATAAATGGGACGAGGGAAAATTAATACCATTTGGAAATTTTGAAATTTCACCAGCATCATGCGTACTAAATTATGGACAAGGCATTTTTGAAGGAATGAAGGCCTTACGAACAAAAAATGGAGAAATTACATTATTTCGACCTGAAGAAAATGCGAAGAGATTCAATTTTAGTGCTCGAAGGATGTTGATGCCTGAATATGATGTAGACAAATTTATCGATGCTGTGAAGAGAGTTGTAAAGGCAAATGAAGAATTTATTCCACCCTATGATAGTGAAGGTGCTCTATATATTCGCCCCATTCTATTTGGATATGGACCAATTCTGGGAGTACATTCAGCAGAAGAATTTAAACTGATTATTTTTACAGTCCCCGTTGGACCTTATTTTCCAGAAGGATTTAAAGGAATTAATTTGGAGATATCAAAAGAGTACACAAGAGCTGCTCCGGGAGGGACAGGTTCAGCAAAAACCATATGTAATTATGCAGGGACAATGTTACCTGCAAAAGAAGCAAAAGCAAGGGGTTTTGCCCAAATTATATATTTAGATGCAGTTCATTTGGAATATATTGAAGAAGTTGGGGCAGCAAATTTTTTCGCCATGATTAATGGTAAATTAGCTACTCCAAGAAAGTCAGGAACAATTTTAGAAGGAATTACAAGAGAATCTATTTTAGAACTTGCAACTAAAAAGCTGGGGTTACAGGTTGAAGAAAGAGATATTTCATATAAAGAATTATATGACGAGTCATGTACAGAATTATTCTGTAGTGGAACCGCAGCGATTATTACACCAATTGCTTCAGTTAATTTAAAAGGTAAAGAACGTGTATTTAATAATCGAGAACCTGGTGAGATAACAAAAGAAGTGTATAAATTATTAACAGGTATTCAAAGATTAGATATAAATGACGATTTTGGATGGATGACTAAATTGTAATTTTTTTTAATTTTTTCTTGAATCAATCAATTTGGAATACACTTTACCAAAGAATCAAAGGCTTTCTTTACATTATATCCTGTTTTTGAAGATATTTTTAAATACCCTATAATATTATTGTATTTTCTTATCATTTCTAAAATATATTCATCAAAGATTTTGCAATCGTTAAGATCGATAATATCACATTTAGTTCCTAATATAAAAGCAGAAATATTTCCAAATTCGCATAATTTTTGTATCCACTCTTCTACACTTTCAAGAGTAGTGAGACGAGATAAATCAAATAATATAAACGCAGCAATGGACCCCTCGACAAAATCAGTCAACAAACGTTTAAATTGGTTTTGACCTGCAAAATCCCACATCACAAGATTATACTCATGTCCATTTATTGTGAGAATTTTGGAAAAAAAATCGACTCCTTTAGTTAATTCGCTACTATCATTGAAATTATTATAAATTAATCTATTGAGAAATGAGGTTTTCCCAACACCACCATCCCCAGAAACAATGATTTTTACTGTTTTTTTCATTTTATTAATTTCTATTTTATTTAGAGTTTAAAAAAGTACAATAAAATATGATTTCCATAATAGTAGAAAATAAAAATATTTTGCTGATTACTTGACTTTCCTTTTACCTAAATGTAAAAAACCTAAAATATAAAGATAGAAAAAAATCAGAGAAAAAAACCATAATTTTTCATGGAATTCAAGTGATTCACTTTATTTTAAGAAGTTGTGAGCTACCTGTACATACAAGTTCTTCATAGTTATTCCATATTTTTGCCTTACAAAAAAATATGTTTTTTCCACTCTTTATGCATTTAGCTTTTGCTTTTAAACGCCCACTAGAAACTGGTTTTAAAAATTCAACTTGTAAATCAATTGTAGTGGCATATCCATTTGGAAGGATGAGAGAAAATGCTGCACATGCACAGGTAGAATCAACAAGGGAAGCTAAAACTCCACCATGAATCATTCCATTCTGTGTTAGTTCCTCTCTTATTTCAATTTCGAAAATGGCTCTTCCATCAGAGATTTCTTGTAGTTCAAAACCTAATGTTGAATAGAAAGGGATTCTATCATAAAGCAATTTTATTAAATCAGTCATAATTATTTTCTTTCTTGCAAAAATTTAATTATATCTATTAACAAGAAACCTATTATTTTTAAAGACAAAAAAATAAATCGAAAGAATTACCTATAAATCTTGATGCTAAAATATACAATTAATAAGTTCCTCGAGCTTAGATTCGAAGATGGAAATACTAACATATATGTAAATAATCAATTATTTATGCATTGTAAATATATTTTATTGAAAATTTCTACTGAGAATACCACAAATATGACAAAGATTAATTCAATAGATGATGCGGTGGAAAAATTTGATAGATCTTTTGAGTTTCCACGAGTTCAAGGTGAAATACGTAAAATAAATCCAAAAACGTTATTTTGGGCTCACTGTTCAAATCTTCAAGTATGGTTTGAAAATAATTACAATTCTTCTCTAATTCATAGCAATTTGGCATTTCCATTACTTAAGGAGCTTACTAAAGCAGGAGATCGTATTGCTAAGAGAGTCTTTAAAGAAGAAGTGGCACAGAGATTTGAAAGCAAAAATTTGAGTGTAATTCAGTTTTTATTGTATAATGAATACCTAGATTATCTAAATAAAGAGGAATTGGAAATCGTTTTAGAGCAAACAAAGGTTAATTTAAGGAATATTATTATTAACCGACTAAATGAATTAATGAAATCAATGATAAGCAATTACCAGAAAATTAAAAATCTAATTGATACAATGCTTTTCATTGACTTAAAATATAATGAAAATATGATTTTTTGTATCTTAAATGAATTGAATGAAAAAATAAGAATGGAATTTGCACGGTTTTTAATACTCCATTTAAATTATAAGGAGTTTATTGATTATAAAATAGCTTATGGAAAATTTTTCATTTATTTTGAGAAAATCCTTGACTATATTCATGAAAATTGCCCAGAAATTAAAGATTTATTAAAAATTATTGACTCTGGTTTTTTAAGTGGGGCTATACCTTTAGATGAGAAATTTTCATATGGTGCTGTACCTTATTATGGAACAATTTGAAGATCCAAAAGGTAGATATTAAATTATTTTCCTAAACTTTTTTCAAGATAATAATAACTATAGGCTTTTTTCATTCCAAGACTAGAATATAAATTCATAGCTTCTTTATTTTCTGTTTCTACTTGCAGCCAAACTGTGTTAATTTCATTTAGAGTGCCCCATTCTTTAATAATTTTGAAAAACAATGAGGTAGCAATTTTTTGGTGTCGAAAATCTGGATGAATAAATACATCAACTATATATAAAAATCCATGTGGATCTAAAATTCCCATAAGAGTTCCAACAGTTTTATTTTCATGCTTTGCTATGATAAACCGTTTTTCTGGAATAATAATTCTATTAGCTAATGCGTCTAATACCTGCTGTGCCTCTTGATCTCTTTGAGAATAGGTTGCCAAAAAATTTGAAAATGCAGTTACTCGTTCAGAGTGTA
>JBHLPN010000200.1:0-4607 GCA_048939445.1 Promethearchaeota archaeon
TACAGTTGGATTTTGGGGTTTCACAGGTATTAGGAAAATAGATATTGATAGCAAAAGTGCCCTTGAAGAAATAAACGGAAAAATTGATAAAATCTCAATTTAATATACTTTTTATTTTTTCTTTTTTTTTAATTAAAGAATGGTGAGAAAAATGGGGGAAGAATTAGCAAAAAATCTAACTTTTAAGAGTTATCTATTTTTTTGGCTAGGGCAATTGTTTTCAGTGTTGGGTTCAGCAATTTCGCAGTTTACAATAATTTGGTGGATAAATGACACAACTGGAAGTACAATGTTGCTTTCATTAGCAGCTTTCTTTTATATGTTGCCAATGACAATTGTGGTTGCACTAGCTGGTGTTGTTATAGATAGATGGAATCGAAAAACAATAATAGTAGTAGTGGATTCGCTTCAGGCATACGTTATGCTCATTATTATTATTTTATTCAACTTTGGGGTGGCAAATCCGATATTGATTGTTATAATAATGAGTTTGTTAGGATTCTTTCAGGGTTTTCATAGTCCTACGGTTGCCGCAATCGTTCCTACGATGGTACCGAAGGATAAATTAAGCAGAATGAATGGGGTTAATTTTTTCTTTAGAAGTTTTATTCAGTTTATAGGACCAATAATTGCTGCCATGCTGATGGTGATAATCCCAATTAAACTCATACTTTGGATTGATCCAGCTACTTTTATTATAGCACTCATTCCTTTACTATTAATTAGAATACCTAAAATACAGAAAGCCGAAATTTCAGAAAAAAAGAATTCTTTTATAACAGATTTTAAAATAGGGTTTCGTACGTTAAAATTAATTCCAGTAGTTCTTTTAATGCTTTTAATAGCGATGTTTGTAAACTTTCTAACAAGACCTTATAGTATCTTTTTACCTTATTTTGTTAAATATATTCACGCGGGAGATGCTTCAACTTTAGCTTTTGTTTTAGCTTTTATGAATGGGGGTATGATTTTGGGCGCATTAATTGCAACAGTGAAGAAAGAATGGAAGCATAGCATCTTTGTTTATTTTGCCGGAGAACTAACTATACTTCTAATGTATGGAGTTATTGCACTTTCACCTCAAGGATCCTTTTTATTAATAAGCATCGCAGCAAGTTTTTTCGGACTAGTAATCCCTATTATTAATACAGTTTATTTAACAATGATGCAGAAAAAGGTACCAGCTGATAAGATGGGAAGAATTTCGTCTATAGACTGGGCGATTTCTTCAGCGATTTCTCCAATCGGAACCCTTATTTCTTGGCCATTATCTGAAATTTTTGGAGTACCTAACTTATTTCTTATTTGTTCCATTATAGGGATAGGAATAACTCTTGTTATATGGTGGATTGCTCACACTCGAGTAAATAACAGCAATAAAAGGAAAGAACTTAAAGAAATTGATGTAATTTCTGATCCTTTAACAGATGAAAAATTAGATTAGCTTTCCAAATCGTTTTCATTTTTACTAATCCATTTCAATAACTCTTTGCTCTTTTTGGGAAAAATATAAGTAATTATCTCTTTTGCAGTATTTTTTACTTCAGGGTCTTCATCCAAAAGTAGACAAGCTTCAAGAACACTAAATACTTTATTATTTTTTAATTCTAAAACCTTAAATGCCTGGAGACTCATTTTTCTAATTTCGCTATTATCACTGTTTTCTAAGAAATAATTTAATAATTCAATAGCTTCTGATTTAGTCATTGATTTCATAGTAACAAAATCATAAATTTTCGCTACTGTGAGATCTTTACTCATATAGTCTAAAGCATCTTGATAAAGCAAATGAGCTTTTTCCAAGGAATTGCGATCTTTTTCTTTTTGCCTTAAATCGAACGGACACTTATGATTTTCAGGTAATCTATGTTTATTACAAAAGATCATCCCACAAAACTTACATCGGTAAGGGAGATCGCTTATTACGATTTCGCAATAATAACAATTTGGCAAATTTTTTCATTTAAAATAATTACAAATTGTCTAACTTAAACATGTAATTATAGTAAAAGCAAATATAAATAATCCACAGTAAAATTGTAATGTCTTAAATATTGTGTGTTATTAATAATTCTTTTTGATTTTAGAAGTTAAATTTTATGTTCCAATCTATCTATGATATCATTTTGAATTGGAGTTCCAAGATCTACAAAAGTAGCATTATAACCTCCAACCTTTACGATTAAATCAGGGTATTTTTCAGGATGCTTTTGAGCATCTTTTAAAGTTTCGGTTGAAACTGCTGTGGGTTGTATCTGCATTCCTCCCTTGTCAAAATATCCTTTCAAAAGATGATAAAACTTTTCTAAGTTTTCTTCCCTTAAAAGATTCTGTGGATGGATTCGTATATTTACAGCTACTCCATTTATGGCCAAAGTATAATTTAGATTAGCAATTGAATTTAATGTCGCAGTAAGACCATTTTTCTCGACATTATTCACGGGAGAAAGGCTGTTTGATAATGATTGCATTGCTTTTCGTCCATCAGCAGAAGCTTTAGTAAAAAATCCTTCTATAACATGTACTCCCATGGAGTAAGCGCCGGGATTATAACGACCATTTCTTATACATCTATGTTTGACTACTTCAGAGCAAAAAAGATCCCAGAGTTCGTTCGCAAGTTGATCTATATCATCTTTATCGTTTCCCCATTTGTTAGATTTATTTATTAATTTCTGCCTAAGTTCTTCTTGTCCCCTGAAATTAGAATTCAAAATTTCAATTAGTTCTGGGAGCGACATTGATTTTTCTTCATAAACTACTTTTTTTATATTATACATTGAATCTACTAAAGTTGCAAAGCCATAAGCAGTAATAGAAGAGAAGTTATAAATTGCTCCTCCTGCTGTATAATCCCTGCCATTCTCTATACAGCCATCAATGATGGCAGAAACAAATGGTTGTGGGGAAAATTTATTTGTCTCCTCATCTCCAATTTTAGCAATTTTAACAGATTTTTCAATGTTATAGCGTAATTGGCGAATAAAAGCTTTATAAAAATCATCATAAGTCAGAAAGCTCATAGGGTTTCCAGTTTCTAATCCACTTACTTGATTTGTTAAATTGCAGAATCCATTATTTAAAATAAGTTCAAGAAGACCAGGTAAATTAATATACATTCGACCTGTTGCTGCAAAAGTATTCCCTTGACCTGTAGGTTCCACACACCCTATTATTGCATAATCACGAGCATCCTCAATGGTATATCCCGCTTCCTTCATAGCTGGGATAATAATATCATCATTATAAAGAGCGATTCCAGACGTAAATTGAAAAACTTTTAATATTTCTTTTAAGAATTTATTTGGGGTATTCTTATGAACTCTAATAGAAAGATCAGTAGTTATTGCTTTAATATTCTTATATGCTTCAAGAAATAAATACGAAATTTCATTTGTAGCATCTTTTCCTTCTTTGTCAACCCCTGAAATTGTTATTGTCTGCGTATTTAGTCCAAGCGCATTTGAGATAATAGTATAATCTGTTGGTAATATTGTAACATTCCATGTTAACTTCAAATTTAATTCTTCAATTAATCCTAAAGCAAAATCTCTAGTAATTTTATTTTTTTCTAAATCCTTTTTATAATATGGCCATAAAATTTGATCTAACCTTCCTAAAGCGACGACACTTCTTTGATAAATTACATTTATGATATTTTGAGTGAAGTTAATAAGTTGAACTGCCTCATAGAATGAACTTACAATTTCCTTAGTAAATTTCTCCATCATTACTCCGATTGTTTCAAGTTCTTCCTTTCTTTGCTCATTTTTTTCATTTAAAGCCATTTTAAATGCAAGTTTAGAATATCTTCTTGAAAATTGAATAGCAGCATTATAACAAATTTTTACAGCTTCATAAAAATTAAACTTATCTTGATAATCATTATCTTCCTTGCTTAAATTTGATTGATATGATTCAGCTTCTTTAATAATTCCTGTATACCCCATTTTTAGAAGTTTTTCATATCCCGCGCATATATGACCTTCATTAGTCCCATTTACTATACCAATATTAGGCGCTGATGAAGCAATCCTATCCATTCCTGTAATTAACTTTTCATCATAGAGTTTTTTTGCAATGATATCACTAGATAAGGCTTTTCCTTTCCAAAAAGGAATAATCTCTAATAATTCATCAATCTCATTTTCTTCTATAAAAAAGGGTTGTAATTTCCTTTTTCCATAATTTCGAATACCACTTCGTTTATCAAGGGTTCCATCATATGAATACAAATCAAGATTAACTTTTTCACCTAAATTCTTACTTGTTTCATTCCCAACTAATAATTCATTATCCCTGATGAAAATTGTCATATTTTTTAGAGTATGGGCTATTGCCTTTGCTCTTTTTATAATTTCTGGATCGTCTGGATATTTTTTATATATCTCAGTAAAGTATCTCATACGTTCAATACATATTTCATACTTGCTTGAAAGTAGGTCATTTTTTAGTTTTATCGTCCTTTTCAGCGTATTTTCAGCACTCAATGAATAAACCTCTAACTTTTTTATGAATTAATATGTTTAAAATAATTTGAAAGCTAATTACTATTTATAATTAATGATTCAATAAAATAATTGAAATTTAGCTAAATCATAAAAAAA
>JBHLPN010000200.1:4707-6097 GCA_048939445.1 Promethearchaeota archaeon
AGAGAGGATGGGATTGGAATTTTAACCCTTAACCGTCCAGATAAATTGAATGCTTTAAATTTTCAAATGATTGAGGATTTACATTCAATATTGGATGATCTAATGACTAATTTAGATTGCCGTGTGGTTATTCTAAAAGCGGCTGGCAGAGTTTTTTGTGCGGGATTGGATCTAAAAGAATCTACAGTTCTTCAATCCAAAAAGAAGCCAGAGGAGCTTAAAGAGAAATTTTTCTTCATGAGAGCTCCAGATAAAGATTTAATCAAAGCTAAGATATACGCTCAAGCTAGAGCTAGCCAACTAATTGTTAAAATGAGGAAAATAAATCAACCTATCATTGCTATTATACAAGGACCTGCTACTGGAGCAGGATTTACCTTAGTTTTAGCAGCAGATATAAGAATTGCGGGAGAAAATGCAAAATTAGCGAATTCTTTTATTAATATTGGGTTTTCTGGTGCTGATTTAGCGAGTAGTTATCATTTACCTCGACTAATTGGTATGTCTAGAGCTGCTGAAATATTATATACGGGTCGATTTATAGATGCTGAGGAATGTGAGAGAATTGGGCTTATCTATAAATTAGTGAAAGGTGATGAGAACAAACTACTAACCGAAGCTATTAAAATTGCAGAAAATTTACTTACTAAAAGTCCGCTTGGCCTTAGAATGACAAAAGAGGCAATTAATATTTCACTTGATTCCCCGAGTTTAGATACAATAATGCAAATAGAAAATCGCACCCAAATGCTTTGTTCAACCTCTAATGATTTGTTAGAAGGTATTAATGCATTCTTTGAAAAAAGAAAACCACACTATCCAAAATCATGAATAACTGAACAAAATGTGACAATATATGAAATATGAAAATATTAAATTTGAAATTCAAGAAAATGGTATTGCAATTTTAAGCTTAAACAGACCTGAGAAATTAAATCCAATTTCATTTCAAATGGAAGAAGAACTCCATCAAGTATTAGATGAATTAATGGTGAATTTGGATTGTCGAGTATTGATTTTGCGAGGAGAAGGAAGAGCTTTTTCAGCAGGAACAGATTTACAAGAAGGTTTAATCTTAAATTCGAAGAAAAATCCAGAAGGATACGAAAAATTTTATTTCTTGAATATATCAGAACCAATAAAAAGAAAAATGTATCACCAATGGCGTATAACTCAAATCATCATGAAAATGAGGAAAATTCCGCAACCAATCATTACTACGGTTCATGGGGCAGTAGCAGGTGGGGGATTTGGATTTGCGATGGCTTCTGACATTAGAATTGCTAGCGAAGATGTCAATTTTATAAACGCCTCCATAAATATTGGACTAACAGGAGCGGACATGGGAAGTAGTTATTTCCTTCCTCGTCTTATTAGCCTTTCAAGAGCT
>JBHLPN010000201.1:0-6079 GCA_048939445.1 Promethearchaeota archaeon
ATTAAACATTCATTTTTAGTATACAGTAGTTTTTGAAGACCTTCTGCTGCTATTTGATGCATTTCTGAGTAAGGTTTGGATCTATGAGTATCATTTGGTTTTGCCATTTCCTTGAGAACTCTCTCTGGAACATGAACAGGTCCAGGGGTAAATAATTTTAACTGTGAACCTTTCTCTCTATTAAAATGAACATCTGCCATAATTAAATCACTTTGTAGATCAATAATAATTTTATAATTCAATTAATTAAGTAGAAGGATTTGATATAATTCTTATTATTTTTTAATCAAATTTTAGGACATGATACATAGAGGAATTTAATCAATAATATTTTGAGTATTACAGTTTTCTAAAATTAAATGAAAGAACGGAAATGGATAGAATTGACAATTTTCTTTCATATTTAATAAAATTATAAATGATGTGGAACAAAGCGAATTCTATTGAATTTTGCTTAGTAAAATATTTCCATTTCTATCTATATATATTAAATAATCTGAGATAATGTATAAAAAGAGTTTAAAATTTCTAATATGAATTAAAGACAAACCGTATTCGCTTAAGTATAATGCTGCTCTACTTAAAATATTAAATAAAACGACTAGCGAAAGTGCAATAATATTTATAAAAAAGTCACTAATTATAGAAGAAAAACCTAATAAACATATTATCACTGTACCTGTTCCTATAATTATACTTATTATTCGTTGTTTTACTGAATATTTATCAACTAAAATTCCCTTTACCATTCCAGCAAAACCTACAATCATTACAGGAAATGAAATTAATGAGATTATTATATGTGTTGTAACATTAGGTTGTACTAATATAAGATTCAAGAACAATATTGAAAATACAATACCAATTATTCCGAATAAAATCTTATTCAGTTTTGGCCCCTCAATATTTCTTTTATTAAATGCACTAATTATCCTTAGAATGCTAGAAACAGTTAAAGCAGCAAAAGGATAGACTACAATAGATAAAAACGCCTCCATTCTAAAGAATAAAATAAAAATTATATAACTTGTAACTAATATAACAGTAATATAATTATCAGCTCGAATTTTATTCTTATCTATTAAATCTTCTAGCGCCATACTTATCATTCTATGATTATTTCTATAAATTATATAATTGTCTATTTTATTTTTAATTGTCTCTATTAATCAAAATTATTATTCAAAATATTGAATTAAAATTCTATCATTTAATATAAAATCATTTTATTTACAAGAAAATATTCTTTTAAGAAAATGATTGTGGAGTATTATAAATTACCAGAATATAATAATATAATTTCCAATTGTAATTAGTATCACAGCAATTAAAAACCTTTTGCGAAATTTTTCTTTTAAAATTAATATTGAAAGAATTTGCTGGATCATGGGAGTATTCGCTGCAAACGTGGATGTTAAAACTATTCCATTAATTTCTGCGGCTTTAATATAGATGGCATCAGCAAAACCTAAAGATAATATACCTGCTAGTCCAATATACATAAAATATTTCAGATTTTTCTTATTTTCTTTTTTAAATCCTCCAAAGTATTCTTTTTGATAAATTCCTAATAATGCTATTGCTGCCATTCCAAAAATTACTCTGAAAAAATTAGATATAAATACATCTCCTGATATTATCCTAGCCTGATTAAACGACACATATGCAAGTGCCCAAAAAAATGCGGTTCCAATTGCTAACAATACGCCTATAATCAAATCTTCTGAGACTTTTTCTTTTAAACTCCTTTTTTCTTCTATTTTTTCAGATTTATCTTTCGAACTTATTATAAAAACACTAGAAAAAATTAAACCACCTCCAAACAAAATTGAAAATGATATATTTTTCCCAAAAAATATTACTGAAAAGAAAATAACAAAAATAAGTGAGAGTTGGACAAGCGGGTAAGTTCGTGAGGCTTCTATCTTTTTTAGTGACATATAATAAAGTAAATCTCCAATGGTAACACTTAAACCAGATATAAGACAAGCTATTATAAAGGCAATCATATTTTGTGAATTAAGAGTACTTAGAAAGAAATAATTCCCAAAAATTAATGAAAATATAAATGTGCCAATACTAGTACAACACAATCTAAAAAATAAATTAGCTTTTGGTTGAGTTTTTCCGAGACCCCATTTATAGACTAAACTCGCGCCAGCCCAAGTGAAGATAGCATCAATGGTTAAAATAAATCCTAATAACTCGACCATTTAAGAAATTAAATTCAAAAATTATTTAAAAGTGTTTTTAAAATATTTTTAGTTTTCAGATTTTAATTTCGTTATGAAATCCTTTGGTGGAGCTTGGTTAAAAAGAAACATATTCACAATATTTTCTCTAAAATCATCATCACTCTCAGCTATTTTACACATTTTCGAAAAATTCTTACCTTGGTTTTCAAAACAGAAATCAAGTAGAGAAGAGGTTAATTTATAACTCCTTACTATCTTTCTTATTGTTGGGTGGGATTTATAATTTTTTAAAGTATGGGTAGATATTTCTTCACTCTCCAATGCGTTAATTGCAGTCTCAGCAGCTATTTTTCCAGATACTATACTTGGACATATTCCCTCTCCGCTAATTGGATTAACAAAACCAGCGGTATCTCCAACTAACATAATGTTATCACCATATAGGCTTTTATCTATAACTCCTAAACCTGGTATTGGATAAGCACTCTCCCATATCTTCCGATAATTGCTTTTAGAAATAAATTTCCTATTGTTTAAGTCATTTATAAATCCCGTGTACATCTGATTTAAATTATATTTTAAATTATCTATTCCCATCGTGCCAAAACCTAAATTGAATTTGTTTTCATCTAATGGAAACAACCACCCATAACCTTTGAATGGTTTAAAGAAAAGGGATATAGTGTCTTTGTTGATATTGTTTTCACCCTCTATAATAGCACTTTTTGCGATCATTATCTCTTCTGTTTTCCATTTTCTCTTTAAACCTGATTTGATAGCTAATTTTGAACTCATTCCATCTGCAATAACAATAATTTTGCTTTTATATTCTTGCGTCCCTGAAAGTGTTTTTGTTCTTACACCGATTCTCTGATTATTTTTAATGATAAAATCATATGATATATTCTTATCAAATAATTCAGCACCCGCATCAATTGCAAAGTTTCTTAATAGATTATCAAATTCTAATCTATCAACATTTATCGAATAGTCCATAACATCTTTCCATTTATACCCAAATTTATAAAAGTCAGCAGAATGAATTGTAATTCTACTAATACGATGAAAATCGTAATTACGCAACTGAGGATAATATTTAAAAATCCTTGAATTGACAGCACCACCACATGGTTTACGCCAATTTATATCCTTTTCGATTAATGCTACCTTAAATCCACTTTTAGCCAAAATCTCAGCACATTTCGAACCTGCTGGTCCAGCTCCGGAGATTACAATATCATACATTTTCAATTTATGCACCTTAAAATTAATACTCTAATTAATTTATTAAGTCTTAAAAAAATTAATATATCAATTAAAGAGTAATAAATCATTAAAAAAAATTATAAAAACAAGAGTTCTTTAATGAAATTATGAGAAAAGAAGATTTAATTAAGCCAATTGACTCTCATTTCATGAGAAATACTGAAAATATCTCATCAAAATTTCAAAATGCTGATGCTCATACTTTAAAAACAGGTACTACTACTGTAGGACTTACCACTAAAGATGCAGTGATCTTTGGTGCAGATAAAAGAGCATCGATGGCATATTTTGTATCAAGTAAAACAGCAGAAAAAATACATAAAATTCAGGATCATTTATTTATGACAATTGCGGGGGGAGTAGCAGATGCGTTATACCTTGTAGATATTCTAAGAGCCGAAACAACAATATATCAATTAGCTCATGATAAATTACCAATTTTAGTAAAATCGGCCGGAAAGATGTTATCAAATATATTATATCAAAATAAAATGTTTCCTTTCCAAGTAGGACTCATGCTAGGTGGGGTTACAAAAGAGGAAGGACCTTCACTTCTGGATATTAGTGCTTATGGTTCAATCTTACCTCAAAAATATTGTGCAGTAGGGAGTGGGCAAAACTTTTCATATGGGGTTTTTGAGGCAAGATATAAGGATGATTTAACCGTTGATGAAGGCAAAGAAATCGTAAAAAAGGCAGTTACATCCTCAATAATTCGGGATATGGCTTCAGGAAATGGCATTGATATTGCAGTTATTAAAAAAGACGGTCCTGCTGAACGGGAATTTATTCCTATTTAAGATCCTCTAATACACTAATAATAACCAACAAAATTATTCTCTTTCTATTAAAGTTTTCTCTTTAACAATTTTCTTTTAAAAAAATTTAAAAGAAAATATTTAATAATAGTAATAGCATAATTTTATCAAATTAAAGTATTTATCCTAAAATTAATAGGATTATCTCTTAATAGATCTTTGAATTATCAGTCAAAACCGGTATTAATTAATGTAAAACGAAAGTATGGCGGTGTGTTAAAATTCCTTATGAAATCATAGTAGATTTATCTCATAAAGAAAAATTAGAAGAGTTTCCAGAGTTTAGTCTTGGTGAGGATGATTTTGAGATTAGTTACATTGATAAAAATGAAGGCCCGATAGACTTTGAAATGCTTGAAGATTTTGACATATTATTCATTGGAAATATCCAACATTCAAAAGAAGGAAAAGGAGACAAATTTACGCAGGATGAATTAAGAGCAATTAAAAAATTTATTGGAGAGGGTGGAGGACTCCTATTAACTAGTGGAGAAGGGGGGGATAGAGATATTCCTATGAAATTTGGATCTATTAGAGTTCTATATAGACTCACTGGTGTTCGAAGATTTTGGAATGGAATTATTCAAGAAGCCCCATCAAATTTTTTAGTTAAAAAGAAAAATGTTTTAATCACAGAACTATTTAACCACCCAATAACAGAAGGCATTAGTGAAGTGGTCTTCCCTAACTGCACTTTCTTTACAATTTCAGAAGAAGATGTAGATGATATAATAGTAACTTCTGAAAAAGCAGAATTCAAATATTTTGTTGATGATGATATAGACACAATTGGTCCTGTCCCGATTTGTGTTGTTTCTGAATTTTATGAAGGTAGATGTGTGACTGTAGGCTCTTCTGATTGGCTTCTCGAAGAAGATTTTGGATTAGACGCTGCAGATAACTTAAAATTCTTATCGAATATTATCGAATGGCTTTCCTTTGAGAGATAAGAGGTTAATATCTTTTCTCATAAAATAAAAAATAAATGATAATGGTTTTTAGAATTCTTCGACCCGATTCGGTAAGCGTGTGGCAAAATAGAGAAATTCTTAAAAGATTTCCGATATATAGAGGTATAATTGATGGAACTCGAGTTGCAAGATATTTAATTGCTAAAACGATTGATTGTGAATATAACTTGAGCGACTCAATAGAGGATCTTGAAATTTTACTTAAAAAAAAATCTATTGAATTTAATGAATTAGTTATAGAAGATATTGAATCCATTAAAGACCGTAAAGTATCTTCTAATTCATATATACACTTAGCTGAAACTCTAGCAAATAAATATCTTGAAAAATGTATCTTTTGTGAACGTCAATGTGAAGTTAATAGAATTGATGGGGAAAAAGGTTTCTGTTTGATCTCTAAAGATTCATATATTTCTTCTGCTTTCCTTCATATGGGTGAAGAACCTGTACTGATTCCAAGCGGTACAATTTTTTTCCAAGGATGTAATTTTGGTTGTGTTTTTTGTCAGAATTATGATATATCTCAAGCCTGGAAAGGTAAGAAAGACATTGAAGATGTTGCACAAAAAGTTAATCCGAAAGAATTGGCTAGAATAGCTGAAAAACTAGTCGATCGAGGGGCAATAAATATAAATTATGTTGGAGGAGACCCTATTCCTAATATTCATACAATCATAGGAAGTTTAAATTTTCAATTATCTAATATCTGCCAGCTATGGAATTCTAATTTTTTCTTAACTGATAAATCCCTTTCTTTAATTATAGATTTCATTGATTTTTGGTTACCTGATTTTAAGTATGGGAACAATAAATGTGCAAAAAAATATTC
>JBHLPN010000025.1:0-8508 GCA_048939445.1 Promethearchaeota archaeon
CGATATTTTTCTTGAAGATATTGTTCCATTTCGAGCCATTTTTCTTTGCCATAAAGTTTCCTGATCCTTTTTTTCAACGCCTTGTAGATTGGAGTAAATAACATCTGAAGCTTTAAATTGTAATCGAGAATTAAATTATAAGTTTCTCCGACAATATCATAAAATTCAAAGTCAGAAAGAGATGGATATTTACCCTTGTTAAGTAAATCTAGTAAGTAAGATAAAATCTTTCTTTTGGAGGGCAATCCCTTTTTAAGCTCCTCTTTAATACGATTCATTACTTGATCTTTAATATAACTCATTTATTTTTTTCGTCTCTTTTCTTTGAACTTATGAAAATCTTTTATTTAATTATTATGTTTTTTCCACTTATCCTATGATTTTGAATCTGAAAATTTTTAAATAATCTAAAGCATATACTTCAAAAAACTACAAGAAAATAGCTGAAATTTAAAAATAATGCCTTCAAAGGGAAATATAGTCGTAGAACCGAAAGTATCTGAGGATCAAAAATTAAACTCTTCTGATAACCAGATTAAAGAAGAAATTAGCTTACAATTGCATTTGTGGTTGCCTGCTTTCTTTATTACGTATATTTTCTCTTTTGCGATACCAGCTATAATTTTCATGATGTACATAATGTTTTTTTATTTACCTCATTTCCTTGCAGTACCTAACTTCCTATCTCTTTTTACTAATTTGCCTTCCCTGATTGCTTCTCTAACAATACCGCTTGTAATTATAATTTGTTATTTAGTACATATATTTTTTGTAGCTCTAATCACTCGTGGGTTTTATAGATTCTCTGAAAAAAAATCTCCTTCCAAATCTGGAATTATTCCCAGAAACATACCTAGTTTAACTTTAAATTATTATCACTTTCGTAGCTTTATAATGAAATATCCTAAGAATGTTTTTTCACGAGGACCCTTTCCTTGGTTGTTAAAATGGATGTATAATTTTGTCGGGACAAATAAAATAGGGAAAGGCGCTGTAATTGAAGAACAACTTGCAGGAGACAGATTTGTAGAAGTTGGAGAAAATACGTATATTGGGACAAATCCAGGCATTAGTTCTCACTCTGTAGAAGGGGTTTTTGGTAATATTTCATTTGCAAAAGTGAAAATTGGTAACAATGTTACTGCCGCAGGTTTTAATTGTTTTGGCCCTGGAGTAGATACAGGAGATAATTCATGGTGGTTACCAATGACAGGGGCGACAAAATATAACATCTTAAAAGGTAATAATTATTATTTTGGAGTACCTCTAAGGAAAATATTTAAGAGAAAAGTTATGGAATACCTACAAATCACAGAAGAAGATTTAAAAAGAGCAGAAAAGCTTAATGATGAGTTGAATTTAATAAAAATAAGAAAAAAGAAAAATAGTAAGAATAAGTTAAATGATTGATCATTTGGAAGAAAAAGAAGCAGATAATAGTAAAGTAGATTATACTATTGATTTTGTAACTACCAGTGCTATAAGCAGAATCGGTTATAAATTTCTTGCTTTATATATACCTATCCTATGGATTTCTGGTTATATGGCTATTGCAGTGTTTTTTGATGTTTCCAAAGGAATATTTGAACTAACAGGTACATGGGTAATCACCATGTTCCTCTTACCAGTTTGGTTATTTGTCCTCTATTTTATTTTTGTATTTGGTATTGCAATTTTTACAAAAGCATTTATTCTTATAATAAACATGATTCATAAACCCAAAGAGGGAGTTTTCAGAGCTGTAGAAGGGAATCAAGATTATGAATTTTGGAGATTAAGAGTCGAACTTAAAAAGCTCGTACTATGGTTTATGAGTAATGGTCCACTTCCATGGGTAGTGATGTGGGGATTTAGATGGTTTGGAGTAAGAATTGATTTTTCGAGCCATTTACAGGATGCATGGGTGGATGGGGAATTTATAGAGTTTGGTCGAAATATTACAGTTGGACAAGGAGCTGTTGTTATGAGTTCAATGATTGTAGGTAATTACCTGATAATTAAGAAAGTAATACTTGGAGATCATATAGTTGTCGGTGGTTTATCGCATGTCTCTCCGGGTACTACTATGGGTAAAGAATCGGTACTTGGTGCATTTTCTACGACCATTCCCCACCAAATTATAGAACAAGCATGGATTTATTTAGGTCCTCAATTTGCAAGGAAATTAAAACCTAATAAATATGCTGAACAAAGAAGGGATGTTATTTATAAGAAGCTTGTAGATGAAGAAGTAAAATATGAAGTTTCCCAAGAAGTTAATATTGATGAGGATAAGAAGAAAATACTAAATAATAATTCGGAGGATTGAGAATCATCTCCACACCTTCAAGTCTAAATGTTGGACCGAACACAAGTCTAGTCTTGGTAAAAAAGAGATACTTAATTTTTTATATTTTTTTAATATGGATTAGCATTTTTTCAATCCAATTTGAATTTTGGTTGATCTGGAAGCTTTATAATCTTGAGAAATATGTTCATTTTTACTTTTTTCTTCCTCTGGTGATTTTTGTAATGTACGTAACATTAATATTAATCTCTCTAATTTTTACTAAAATACTCCTTGAACTCGTTAATCTCTTTCATAAACCACGTGAAGGGGTATTTCTTAGGCATCGATCTGATAAAGATTATAGATATTGGAGCTTGAGAAATACTATAAAGAAATGGCCAATTTGGATATCTCACAAATTCCCCTTTCCATTTATGGACAACATATGCTCAAGAATGTTTGGAGTAAAAACTAATTATTCAAATTCTTTATTTGAAGGTTGGGTTGATACAGAATTTATTGATTTCGGTAAAAATGTGGTTGTAGGACAGGGTTCGGTTGTTCAATCAGCAATTATAGTAGGAAACTTATTTATCATAAGAAAAACCACTATTGAAGATAACGTTGTAATCGGTTCTCATTGTGTTGTTATGCCCGGTACAATAATGAAAAAGAATTCTATTTTAGGAGGTCATTCTATGACTACAGTAGGTCAAGTGTTAGAAGAGGAATGGATCTATTTAGGTGCTCCAGCTAAAAAATTCAAGAAAAACGTATTCATTGAGGAGGGTTTAGAGGAAATCATTAAGAAGCAAGGAGAAGAGAAAATAGAATCCCAGTTACACTATGAGGATCTATATACTATGCGAAAAGACAAACATAATAAAATTGAATAGTATAACCTCATTTTCTTATTCTATTGAAATATATTTATTATTGATAAAAAATGAAAGTTGGATATATTCAAACATCTCCAGTCTTTGGAGAAAAAGAACGTAATTTTGAGGAAATTGAAAAGCTAGCAAACAATTTGAAAGCAGATTTAATAGTTTTACCAGAACTGTTTGCTACAGGATATGTGTTTACTTCTAAAGAAGAAACTATATCCTTAGCAGAAGATCTCAATGGTGAAACTGCTCAATTTTTAATAAAAATAGCAAAAACTACTGAAGCCGTGTTAGTTGGAGGATTTATAGAAAAAGATGAGGGCAATGTATACAATTCAGCGATAATTGCTTCAAGTAATGGTGTTCTCGGTTCATATCGAAAAATTCATCTATATAATAAAGAAAAATTCTGGTTTTCTCCAGGAAATAAACCTTTAAAAGTTTATGAAGTTGATGGAGTTAATATAGGTATTATGATCTGTTTTGATTGGATTTTTCCTGAAACAACTCGCATTCTTGCTCTTCTTGGCGCTGACATTATTGCTCATCCAGCTAATTTAGTAATGACATTTTGCCAGAACGCAATGACTATACGATGTTTGGAAAATCGGGTATTTGCAATAACTTCAAATAGAATAGGAGAAGAAAAACGAGGGAATGACCATTTTAAGTTTACTGGGAAAAGTCAAATAACTTCTTATGGTGGTGAAATTTTATCGACCGCTCCTAAGGATGAAGTTCATGTTGATATAATTGACATTGATAACCAAAAAGCTAGAGATAAAAAACTAAACGAAAATAACGATATTTTTGAAGATCGCCGTATAGAATTCTATAATACTATTGTAAAAATAAAATAAAGACTTTTTTTAGTTATATGAAAATCGGATATCCTTGTATAAATCTAACATTAAATTGCAGAAGCAGTAGAACATTTCGCTTAAAAAATTATTCAGAAGAAAGACTTAAAAATACGATTGAAAATAATTTAAATTGTTTAGCAAAAATATTAGAATTTAACTATAAAAATAAAATTCTCTTCTTTAGAATTACTTCGGATTTAATACCTTTTGCTTCTCATCCAATCATGAAATTTGATTGGCAAGAATATTTTAAATTAAAATTTAAAGAAATTGGTGCTTACATAAAAAAGAAATCAATGCGAATCACGATGCATCCAGGTCAATATACTGTTCTTAACTCTCAAAATGATATGGTGGTTCAAAATAGTATGAAAGAATTGAAATATCATGTTGAAGTTTTAGATTTATTGGGTTTAGATTCAAGCGCGAAAATAATTTCCCATGTGGGAGGCGTTTACGGTGATAAGAAAAATAGCATTAAACGATTTATAAAACGGTATAATCAACTAGAAGAAGATATTAAAAATCACTACGTTATTGAAAATGATGATAAATCCTATCAGCTAAAGGATTGTTTATTAATCAACGAATCTATAAAAATTCCAATTGTTCTAGATGCATACCATCATGATTGTTATAATCAAGGAGAACCATTGGAAAAAGCTATAGGACTTATTATTAAAACTTGGAAAAAAAATGATGGATTACCAATTATACATTACAGTTCTGAACATCCATATAGAGGAAAATATATACATGCTGATGAACTTGATATGAATCATTTTAAAAGCTTTTTAACAAAAACAATGAATTTCAATTTTGATCTAATGTTGGAAATTAAAAATAAAGAAAAAAGTGCTTTACTTGCTGTGAAAAATCTAATTAATGATATTCGGTTTAATCAAAATCAAGTAAATTTGCTTAAATAATTAACGATATATTTTTAAAAGTAAAAGAGCTGTTATCATTAATGAGTATTATAAAATTACCAAAAATGGAAGAAGTAGAGATAAAACAAGCAATTAGTTCACATAATTTATGTAGAATTGCATTTATTGATGATGAATATCCTTATATTGCACCATTTCAATATGTTTGTATTGATGATGTTTTGTATTTCCACTTTACAGATTATGGTAAAAAGAAGCAAATTTTATTGAAAAATCAAAATATATGTATATCAATTGAACATTTCGAACCAGATTTAAGTAGTTACTATTTTATTTCAATGAAGGGCAAATTAGAATTGGTCAAGGATAATGAATTAAAAAAGGAAGTTATGAATCAAATGGCAATATCCGTAAGGAACAAATATTCAAAAAATTTTCTATCGGTACATGGTTTTGAAAAAAGTCAAGGTTGGGATGCTTTCACTATAAAAAACCAACTGATTTACAAATTCAAACAAGTAAAGACTCCAATTGGGTTAAAATCTATTTAGAAATATTCAGATTTTCCAACCAAATATAAACAATAGATTAATTCAATTTAAGAAAAATTAAAATTTGATTTGGACAAGTGTGGCTAACTTATTCGAATAAAATTAAAATTTTTAAAGCATTTTATTCTAACCAAATCGGATTTAAAACTCAAGTTTTTTAAGTACCTCGAATAATTCTTCATTCGTGGGAATATCATCCATGGAATCGCTGTAATATGCATATCTTATAATTCCCTGTCCGTCAATTATGAGTAATGCCGGCATTCTACCCAATTTTAAAGGTTTTACTTCCTGTTTTAACATTTTATTCACCTTTTTTTTGGCATCGTAATAAATAGGAAATTTTCTCGCAAAATTAGTTTCAAAATTCTTAGCACTTTCAAAATCATCAGGTAAGATAGCATATAATATAGCATTGAAATCTTCGAATTTTTCAAAATTATCACCAAGTTTTTGGGCGTGAGCTTTGGCATAGGGTCAACTTTTATTTCGGAATAGAACTATTACTACATTTTGGCCCAAAAAATCTCGAATACTATTAGTTTCACCTTTAGAGTTTGGCAATTCAAATTCTTTTATTTTTGTTCCTACTAAATTAAATTTATCTTTCATGTGAAACTCACCATTTTTAATTTATAATTTAAACAAATAAGAAATAAATATTGTTCATTTATATTCCTTTTAATTACAAAATATTAATTAATTGTGAATAAAAATGGTTTTAGTAATTAATTGGTTAGCAGTTATCGTTGTAGCGATAATTTATTTTGCTATTGTTTTTTTCTGGTATTTTCCAAAAGCTTTTGGTAATCTATGGCTTAAGTTAGTTGGAAAAGAAAGCGAGCCAAAATCTAAAATTATTAGAGATACTATAATAATGATTCCAACTAGTTTCATAACTGTCCTTTTTATTGAAATAATGATGGATTTGACTGGTATGAATGATTTCGCATCAGCATTATTACTTAATCTACTCTTGTGGATTGGCTTTGTAGGAATAATAGGAATCAATCAAAATAATTTCAATGATAGGGGGATAAAGCTATTTTTAATAGAATACGGAGTTTACCTAGTAGGATTTTTAGTATCAGGATTGATTTTAGCAATTTGGCAATAACTATTTATTAGTTAAAATCTAACTAATTATTTTTTTTTAATTATTATAAGAATTAGACTTCTATCACATAAAGTGGCCACTTTTTTAAAATTCCTTTAGGATTTTTTCCCGTTCTAACTTTATTTACCATCTCTGAACGAGTTGCTAAGAAGTTTATAGGATTCTCATTTATTAATTGAACATTTATAAGATTTTTCTTTATTTTTGCTTTAAAATCATCATTCTTGATACATTTAAATAATATTTTTCGATAATCTTCCACATTGGAGCAACCTTCTTCACCATTTGAGAGAAGTACTAATTTCCACTTAACATCATTTATTTTATTTTGTTTTAATAAAAGAATAGAATCAATATCTAAGCTACAGTTACTTTTTAAGCAATTCAAAAGATAACGAGGATTATAAACTTCAAAATTACCAAATGTAAAATAATCACCAGCGTATACCTTAAATTTTGAAGGCAGTTGTATATCTTTAGAAACTCTTATTTGATAGTTCAATTCAAAACTAGAACGTAGGATCTTACCTCCAATTTGGGGGAGCGTTTCTTGATTAATTATTTTTATAATATCTCCTACATCTATATTAATAAAAGGTATAGTATCATTTAGTTTTGATATTAGAAGTCTTCCAATATGTCTTTTACTTCGTGATATTAAGTCTTTTTTTCCTTCACTTTCGATTATAGGTAAGGTTAAAGGAAATACATATAAATTTCCTGTTCTCGAAAAATTATAGTCATCCTTAGTAATACTGGCTGCAAAAGGCCCTATTTCAGATGCTACATACAAATTTATAAATCTTTCTTTACCTCTTTCCCAATTCATAAACTTACGAATTGTTTCCCATTCATTTTCTGAAAGAGAACTGATACCAAAAACAACTGTTGCTTTAGATATTTTTTTAGATAATAAATCTTGAATCTCTTTTGCTGTACTTTCAATCCCTTCTTTCTTTATCTTTATTAGAAATGTTTCTAAAAGTGGATCTTCAATATTTTTTATTTGATTAAGCGAATTTTTTAATCCAATTTGAAATTTTTCAATATCAGCCCACCCTAAAATTGTTAATGCTGGTGCAGAAACAGCAGAGATATCATCCATTGATAAAATTTTTGTGATTATTTCTATATTCTTAGAATCTTTATATTCAAAAAGAGTGTAAGAAAAAGGTTTTATTATTGATAACATTAATCTTTGTGAAAATTCAGAAGAATAGAGAGAAATATAACTCTTTTCTTCATACAAATTTATACCATCATTTTTGAGTCTTGAAGGAACGAAAATAACAATAGAAGATTTTGGATTAAGACCACTTGATTCAAAAATCGCTTGCATACCTGGCGCCCAATATCTTTGTATGATATCTTGGGACATATGAAGCCATTTAAGAGCAGATAAATCATTATTTGTTGTACCAGAACTATGACATACAATTAAAGGTTTGGATGCATGATAATTTTTTAAAAAATTATAAAGATCAATGGATAAAGCTTTTGAATTTGTTTTTTCTGTTTTTACCTTCTCAAAAATTTCATTTATTGAAGCTAATCCAGAATTTTTTAAAGCAAGTTCCTCATAATCTTCTTTTGATGATATGTCAAGCCATTTTTTCCAATTTGTAGATTGAATATTGGAAAATTGTTTATTGAATATTTTTTGAGTTTCTAAATCAAAATCGAAGGAATTCAATTCAAGAACATAAAATTTATTTATAGATAAAAAGAAGGGAAAAAAGATAAATAATTTTGTTATAACTTTATGAAATGCTCAACAATTCCATAAAGACCTGTCTCAGGGTCTTGAAATATTGGTAGAGCTGGAGGAAAATATGTAAATATAGCAAAAATTAAACCAAATCCTATGAATACTATCCAAGATGCGTAAATGAGCCATGTAGATAATTGTTCTCTTGTCAAGATTTTATAAC
>JBHLPN010000025.1:8608-19512 GCA_048939445.1 Promethearchaeota archaeon
ACCAAATCCTATGAATACTATCCAAGATGCGTAAATGAGCCATGTAGATAATTGTTCTCTTGTCAAGATTTTATAACTTACAAACTGCCCTATTATTACACCGATTACAAAACTTAATATGTCGACTATTAGTAATTCCGTTCCAAGAATAGCCGTATATGAATAAAAAATAACCAATATTGTACCAATGCTTATTAAGAAAGAAACTGTTTTCCCTATAATGAAATTGTTTGCTTTTTCTTTAATGAAAAAATATTCAATTAAAGAAAAAATAATTAGTGGCCAATAAGGTAATTTAAGATGCTCCCAAACACTTTCGTTCACTGGAAAAATGATACCAGATGGTCCCCAATAATTCAATAACTGAAACATAAAATGGAATAATCCGCCAATTGCAACAACAAATATAATACCCAGTACTTCCCATTTTAAAATTGTATTCTTCATAATTTTAGATTTTCATTTGATAATTTTGATATGTAACAGTTAAAAAATATCCTTTAAAGAATGAATTCTAATTATTTTTATTTAGTGTGAGATAAAAACGTGCGGTTTAGATTGTATAAACTTTATAGAAGTAAAACTTAATTATATACTATATTTATGTAATTTTGATTATAAATTCTAAATTTGAAACTAAGTATTAACTTTAGATGTTAAAATGATGAAAGCAGCACTGTTCGACGGTAAAGGAATCAACATTAAAACAATCTCTGAACCAATAATTAATGACTCTCAAGTTTTAGTTCGCGTAAAGGCAGTAGGTATTTGTGGAACAGATTTGGCTATATTGCAAGGAGATCTACCAACTCCTACTCCAATTATATTAGGTCATGAATTAGCGGGGGAAGTAGTTAAATTAGGTAAAGAAGTTAAGAAATCATGGCTCAATAAACGAGTAACATCTGAAATAAATAGCAAAATTGATTTCAATTGTTATTACTGTAAACAAGGACTATATACACAATGTATCTCTCGAAAGGCAATTGGTATTGATGTCAATGGTGCTCTTGCCGAATATATAGCATTAGAATCATATTTACTACATGAGATACCTAATTCAATTTCATATGAAGATGCTACATTTATTGAGCCTCTTGCTGCTGCATATCAAACCTTTGAAACGATGCCTATTAGTAAAAACGATAGAAACATGGTTATATTTGGACTTGGGAAGTTAGGTTTATTGATTACTCAAGTTGCAAAATCTAAAGGATTAATTTTAATTGCTGTAGATGGATCAGATAAAAAACTCAATTTAGCTAAAAAATACGGAGCTCAACATATTATAAACAGATTTAACTATAAAGACATACCAAATGAGATTAGAAAAATTACTAATGGTTTAGGTGCTGATATCGTCGTTGATACCACTGGGAATCCCACCGCTTTGAAAGATATCATAGATTCTTGTAGAACTCGGGGAAAAATTCATGTAAAAAGCACTCATGGGGTTGAAACCCCAATAAATCTTACAGATATAGTAGTTCGTGAGCTCACGCTATATAGCAGTAGGTGCGGTCCATTTAAAAAAGCAATTGAAGGGTTAAAATCGAGTGAAATTCAGGTAAAGGATTTAATTTCAAATAGATTCAATTTAGATGACATTAATGAAGCTTTTGAATCTTATAAGTTAAGTAGTGATCATATTAAAACTATAGTGACTATTTAGAGTCATTTTTCTTATTAATATTAATTACTAAATTAAAACTTAAAAATTATGGATGATATTGATTTTTAAGAATTAATATGGTAAACTCTGAGACACAAACGATTAAAAGCGATTCAGAAAAAAAAATTTTTAAAGAAGATATTAAATTCCAATATTTTTGGTATCTTTTTGTCTTATTTACGATATTTTTAGTCTCAAATTTAATTCCTGCTTTTTTATTCATGATTTATTTTTTCTTATATTTTATACCAACCTTCTTAGAAATAACAAATTTCATATCAATTTTTATTACCATAAAACCTCTTTTGGCATTAATATCCATGCCTTTAGTTATTATCGGATGTTATCTAATACGATTATTTCTAATTGCTTTAGTTGCACGCTTTTTTTGGAGATTGTCAGAAAAAAAATTTCCTTCTCAACCAGGGATTATACCAAGGAACTTCCCAAGTAAGGCATTAAACTATTATCATATAAGATCTTTTATTATAAAATACCCAAAAAATGCCTTCTCAAAAGGTTTTTTTCCCTGGTTACTGCCTTGGCTTTATAATTTTGTTAACTCTGCCCGAATTGGGAAAGGCACGACAATGGAAGAATCTCCTGTTAATGATAAATTTATAGAAATTGGAGAAAATTGTTATATTGGAGTTAACTCCGCCTTTTCTAGCCATATGATTGATGGTACATTCGGAAATATTACGTTTTTTAAAGTAAAAGTCGGTGATAATGTTACAGCGGCGGGAAAAAACCTAATTGCTCCTGGTACTGAAGTAAAAGATAATTCATATCTACTTCCTTTAGCCTCCACCCCAAAGCATAGTATATTAAGAGGTAATTGCTATTATTTTTCAGGAGGTGCTAAGCCTCTTACTAAAATATCAAAAAGAAAAATCAGGAATTATTTGAAAATAAATCCAGAAACATTGGAACAAATAAAAGATATAGAAGAAAAACCTGATACTTTAGCGGTAGAAAAGGAAGACTTGAATGAAGAAAGTAAAAAAGATTTATCGATTGATTTTGTAACAAGTAGCGCAATAAGCAGAGTTAATTTAAAATTCTTAATTCTATATATCCCTATATTTTGGCTTTCAGGGATGTTAGACTCAATGATTTTTTATACATATATTTATTATATGCAAAACTTGGTTTTACTGGTGTTTTTTTTACCAGCGTTAATATTTATTATGTGGTTTATATTCATTGTGAGTTGTTTAATTTTTAGCAAATTGTTTCTGACCTTGATAAATTTAGTTCATAAACCAAAAGAAGGTATCTTTAAAGCTGAAAAGGGTGATACTGATTTTGAATTTTGGTGTTTACGTACAGAATTAAAAAAAATTGTATTATGGCTTGTAAGAAACTGGCCTCTTCCTTGGATGGATATATTAGTTTTTAAATGGTTTGGAATAGAAATGAGTCTTTCAAGTGCTTTATATGATTCATGGTGTGATACTGAGTTTATTCATTTCGGACGAAGGGTATTGATAGGACAGGGAGCAACAATCATGTCTTCAATGGTAATAGGTAAATATTTAATTATTAAAAAAGTAATATTTGATGATTATGTTCTCATTGGAGGGGAAACAACAATAGCGCCAGGTACAATTGTAGGTAAAGATACATTGGTTGGTGCTATGTCATATTCTGTATATAATCAAATATTAGAACCCGGGTGGGTATATTTTGGAATGCCCATAATTAAATTGAAGAAGAACAAATATGCTGAGCTTGCGCGCAACAAAATAACAAAAAGAGATGTTGTTGAGAAAAAGAAATTTGAAATTGAACATGAGATTAATATTAAAGGAAATAAGAAAGAACTTACTTAATCTATATCAAATTTTAATTGAAACTTAAGATAATTCTTTAAATTTTCACATGTTTTAGTTAAAACCTTTTTATCTTGATAAAATAAATGAATTCTAGGGCAATCTGCATCCATGATACAATCTTTTTTTTGGAAATCGTAAATTAAAGGATAAAATCTACATCCTTGAGGACGATATCCATATATATTGCACTTTTTTGTAGAGAAATCTAAAAAGACACAATGTTCTTCAACATTTTTTAATTGATAATGTCCATTTTTATTCTTAAATACAAAATAATCTTTAGAATACTTATTTGAGTTTTCATCTAGAATTAAATCAATGTCTTGTTTAGAGAGAATCATTTCTGTCTCTAAACAACACTTTCCGCAGCTTTCACATTGATTTTTCATGATTAGTTTCTATATTTGGCTAAGATTTATAAGTTTAAAAAGAAAAAAACAATTAATAAAATATTATAAGTATCAAATGCTTTTTAATGGACTAAGATATATAATAAATTAGATGTAATAAGGATTTACTGGTAAGCATGAATGAAGAATCTGAGGAAAGTGATCCCCCTAATCAGAATGAAGTTTTAAAGGAAGATGTTAAACTTCAATATCACTTATATATTTCACTATTTGCCTTAATATTTTATAGTTCATGGGTAATCCCTGGAATCTGCTTTTTTTGGTTTGTCCTTCAAGTGTTTCTTCCATATTTTTTAGAAACCACTAATCTTTTACTTGTCTTTATTGATTTGAGAACGTTACTCGCCTTTATTTTAATGCCTTTAGTTCTTATTGGTTGTTATTTACTTCGTTTATTTCTTTTAGGATTAACAACCAAGATTTTTTGGAAGATATCTGAGAAAATCTCCCCATCAAAAGAAGGAGTGATTCCACGAAATATTCGTAGCAGAGCAGCAAATTATTATCATATAAGAAGCTTTTTGATTAAATATGGAAAGAATACTTTTACAAAAGGAATTTTTCCTTGGCTCAGCAATTGGTTTTTTAACTTTGTAGGCTCAAGTAAGATAGGAAAAGGTACGACCTTAGAAGAATCTGTCGTTAACGATAAATTTTTTGAAATGGGGGATAACTGTTATTTAGGGGTAAATTCTGCTTTAGCAACTCATGTCGTGGAGGGAATCTTTGGTAATATCTCATATTTTAAGATTAAAATTGGTGATAATGTTACTGGGGCGACAACAAACCTAATTGGGGCGGGGTCAGAAATAGCAGACAACTCATTTATGCTTCCTTTAGCATGTGCAACAAAGCATAGTATAGTAGGAAAACCTGACTTAATTAATTACTATTGGGGCATGCCATTAAGAAGAATATTCAGAAGAAAGTTAATGCAATACTTAGGTGTATCACAAAAATATTTAGAGAAAAATGAAAATATTGAAGGGTTTAAGGATAAATCTCTGTTAAAAAAATTAAAATCTGAAGAACTAAATGATAAAACGTCTGATAAAAAACATAAAGCCAGTAGTGTACCTGAGGGCAATATTGATATAAATTCTCTAACTGAAGAAGACTTAGCAATAGATTTTACTACTAGTTCTGCTATCAGTAGGGTAAATATAAAGTTTTTAGCCGTTTATATCCCTATATTTTTTTTAGCAGGATTAATTATCTCAATCTTTTGGTATTGGTATCTTAACGATGCAAATTGGATTGCTATTCTAGCTTTTCTTCCGCTTGCATTATTTGCGTCAATTTATTTTTTTATTTTAGCGTGTCTTCTTTTTAGCAAACTATTCTTAATTCTTGTAAATTTAATTCATAAACCAAAAGAAGGTGTCTTTAAAGCTGAAATTGGAGATACGGATTTTGAATTTTGGGCGTTAAGAACTGAGTTAAAGAAGATTGGCTTATGGTTTTTACGAAATTCGCCATTCCCTTGGACTGATGTGGTTGGTTTTAAGGCATTCGATGTTAAAATGGATACTTCGAGTCATCTTAATGATGCATGGTGCGATACTGATTTTATTAAATTTGGAAGAAAAAATCTAATTGGCCAAGGAGCTAATATAATGTCTTCAATGGTCGTAGGGAAATATCTTTTACTTCAAGGGGTTATTTTAGATGACTATGTAATGGTTGGAGGCCATACAACTGTGGCTCCAGGAACGATTGTAGGTAAAGAAACTGTAGTTGGAGCAATTAGTACTACTACATATAATCAAATACTTGATCCTGAGTGGATTTACACAGGAATTCCTGTCTTGAAATTTAAACCTAATAAATATGCAACCTCACATAGGGAAATTCTTATGAAAAAAGATGTAGACGAAGCAAAGAAATATGAAATTGAGTATGAAATAAATATTGATGAGGATAAAAAAGAATTAATTAAAACTGAAGAAGAGGCAGAAGAATAATGAGTGTTCCAAATACTATGAGGGTTGGACCCTTCGTCCCAACAGTATTAGTTAAAAAAAGATATTTAATTTTTTACATATTCCTTATTTGGATAAGTATAATCCCTTTACTCTTAGAATTTTGGGTATATTGGCGATTTCTTTGGAGTTATGAACGTCCTGTCCATTTTTATGCATTTCTTCCCCTTTTAGCTGTCTTGATGTATATAACAATTGTCTTTTCTGGGATTGCATTCGCGAAGATTTTATTAAGTATTGTTAACGCTATTCATAAACCAAGAGAAGGGGTTTTTTTCCGAATTCCAGAAGATCGAGACTATAGATATTGGAGCATTCGGAATACGATAAAAAGGTGGCCTATATGGCTTGCTCATAGATTTCCATTTCCGGGAATATTAGATAATATATGTTTTAAAATGTTTGGCGTAAAAACCAAAATATCCAACTCCTTATTTGAGGGATGGGTGGATACGGAATTTATAGATTTTGGGAAAGATGTAGTAGTTGGGCAAGGTGCAATTGTCCAATCTGCAGTAATTATTGGCAATTTGTTAATAATTCGGAAAACGGTCATAGAAGATGATGTAAGAATAGGGTCACATGCTATAGTTATGCCTGGTACTCATATAGGAAGTAAATGCATCCTCGCGGCTAATTCAGTAACAACTGTTGGGCAAGTGTTAGAAAGAAATTGGATTTATGCGGGGATTCCAGCAAAAAAATTTAAACGAAACTATTTCTTTGAAGATGGATTGGAAGATAAGATAGGATATGTGGAAGATGTTGAAGGTTTGAGACAAAAATATGACGAGATCTATATTAAAAGATATGATGAGCTTAAGCGTAAAGAACGAAGGGGAATTAAGAAAGAAAAGAAAGAAGAAGAAAAGAAAAGAATTGATCTTGAAGCAGAACTTGATGAGGAATATGACATCTTTGATGATGGTTTCAATATCTGATGAGGGCTAATTATTGAGATTTCATGCATGAAATAAATATAGAATTAGATAAGAAAAATTTGCTCAAACCTAATGAAGAATCAAAAAAGTAACTAGACGAATAAACGGTCTATCGCAAATAAAATGACAAAATATTAAATTTACAATATGTTAATAGAAAAAAAAGATATATAGAATAGAGGAATAATTGTTAAGAACCTACTCCTCCGATTTCTATATTTTATTTAAGATTCAACCCTTTCTGATTTTTTTCCCAATTTGATATATTCTAATAATATTCGATGTTGTACAGTGTTATGTAGTTAAGTATGAATCCAGAATGACCATATGGCCAGTCAATGACTTCTCCTGGTTTGTATTTAGCATAGTGGATATAAAGTATATCGGCAGTACCGATATATTCTATAGGATCGTATAAATAAATTCCTGGTGCATATAATTGTCCACTTCCGAATGCAATAAATTTCAACGATTTAACATGGATTCCTAACTCCTCGGGGAAAAACAAAAATGCCCATAGAGATGGAAGCTCGCACCCGGGTTCTCTTGTTCCTCCAGGATAATCAAAGTCCAATGGCCAAAGTGCTGGGGGCATTATAGTTCCGGTAAATCCAATAAATTCGGCATCCAGTGTAAACTTGAACTCAAAATAATAATCTACTAATCCATCCCAAACGTATTGACCATGACCACCAAAATAATCTATTGTCCAGATAGGATCCCCATTTTCGTCTCTAAGTGCTTCCGCTATTTCAGCATACACATCTTTAACCACTAAATTGATAGTAAATTCCAGAGATCCATCATCACACAGTACCTCCTTAATATATCCATAAAATTCATATACATATTCAGTAAGTGGTTCAAATGTATCAAAATCAAACAAGAAGAAATGACTCATTAAAGAATCAATCCAACTCCAATAATAATTTCCTCTGCAATCTCCACCTACGTACCCCGTATACCATTCTGGTCCAATAGCAAAAGGATTCACATCGGTCCAATCTGTGATCGGTCTATATGTTACTCTATTATTGTGCCTCCACCAACTTAAACCAGCGGGTATAAAGCTAAAGATGCAAATCCCTACAAATGCTAATACAAGTAATTGGGTTTTAATTGTTTTTTTCATTTTTTTCACCTTTTTATTCTAAATTTGAGATAAATCATCTGAAAGATAACCATCCAATAGAAAAAAAAAGAGATATAGAATGGAAGAATAATGGTTTAGGTGTGGATTATCGAGAAACCAATTATCTAAATTTATTCCTCCAATTTCTATAATTTTTATTAAGATTTATAAACTCTAAGTCGCTATATTTTTAGAAAACAATAATTGATTCAGCTGACCACGTATCAACTCCAAATTCATCAATAGTGAACTGTTGATTAACAAACACCTTAGCTGTCTCCCCTGTAGGCACGGGAGGAGGCACCAGGGTCCATGTATCCCAATCCCAATACGAACCAGGTTCCATCAAATCTCCAGAACCAATTCCTATGAATTTTCCTGATAATATTCGAGCTCCAAGTTCTTCCGAAAGGGAAAGCATCATCCATATGGGTGGGAGTTCACAACCTGCTTCTCTCTCTCCACCAGGTATGTTTAAAAAGTCAGGGATCACTACGCCATCGTAACTAGACTCAAGGACAAACTTTATTTGGAATACATATGAAATTGTACCTATTAAAACTATATCCTGTTCTATTACGAAACCTTCATCAATTAGCTGGGCATTGAAAACTTCCATATATATATCTCTTGCTAATAAATACACAGTGTACTTTAAAGCTCCATCAGACATTACTTCTTCGAGTATAAATCCGGAATATTTATAATCCATAAAGGCTAAAGGATCAAAATATGTGAAATACCAATTATCATCATAATCATAACCTGAAAACCCCCCGGGAGCACCTGTAGGGTTATTTGGTCCTGGTGTATAAATCGAATCTTCACCCATTACTCCATAAATCCAGTCATCTATAGGTCTAAGATTAAAAGTTCTACCCCATCCTTGAACTGATGCTATAGTTAGAATGAGAGCAAGAATTCCTATTGTGGCTACTAAAATTAATTTAGTTTTTGATCTTTTCAATTTTGTCATCTCTTTTTTCTTAAATTTGGATTGGATCATCTTGTAGATGACCAATATAAAGTATGGATTCAATTCCATTTATAGTTTTAATTATCGTAGTTTCATGGTAATTCCGAATTATCGTGGGAATATTGGAGAATAAATATATATAGAACTGATACTTATCTACGATCAAGGCTTATTTGATATAATTCCTTAAAAAATGTCAACCAGAAATTATCCCCCTCCAGAGATTATTTTCCATCCAATGGAGGAAAAGAGGAATTATGAGCATATCATTCTTTGGATGTTATATAATAACGAAGAATGTGAATGGTCTGATTTTTGTGAGAAACCACTTGAAATACCCACATCAACTCTGTCACGATATCTTAAAACATTAAAGATTGAAGGATATATTAACAAAATATCAAAGGGACATTATAAAATCACTTCAGGAGGTAAAAGAAGATTTCATTTTATATCTATGGATAAAGAAAAAAGAAGAAAGCTAAGTTTTCCTCCTGAAACCATTTTAAACACCAGAAATTATGACCATTGGATCCTTTGGACAGTTTATAACAATAATTATTGTAAATGGTCTGATTTTTTGGAAGAACCTCTTTCCATTAACCAATCATCACTATCAAAAACAATAAAATTGCTTATTAAGAGCGGCTTTATCATAAAAGACGAGGATAGTAAAGAGTATAGAATTACACATTTAGGTAAATCTCAGTATTCAAAGTTACTAAAAGATTACGATTTAGATAGACAAACAATTTTAGAAGAAGAAAGTAGGCGGATTGAAGATCTAACAAAAAAAACACTTACTTTTTTTGATAAATATAACATTAAAGATGAAAAATTACAATTCAGATTTCTTAGCAATAACTTAAAACTAGACTATAATAGAGTTAATGCTATGCTAAAAAATGAAGAAGATTTTCTCAAAATTTTGCTCTTTCTTTCAATCAATCATCCTAGTCAATATCCAAATTATGTTTCTTCTAAAGAATTTTCTAAAAATTACGGAATTAAAGAGAATACTCTAACTTATTACATTGATGAAATTGTAGAAAACAACATATACCCCATTAAATTTTTTGGATTAAGAGTACCCCCTGATAAAGTTTATTATTTTCAGGAAAATGAAAAAGTAGAAACTGTTCTTCGAGCAATAACAGAAGAACATCTTACTGAATTAACTTATCTAAATAAGTTATTTTCAAGATCCATTAATCCACATGTTGTTATAAAGGAAATTTTAGAAGAGATTTGCAAGGTGGTGTTTAACCAAGGATTAAAGGATTCATTAAGAGAATTTCTGCCAGAATATATTGATTATTTGGCATATAAAATCGAGACTAAGAGGGAATTAAAAGAAACTTATGATAAATTAGAAGGAATTATTTGGCAGAATATATCATATGTATTTCAACCAAAAAATTCTAAGAATATCGAAAGCCAATATGAACAAGAATTAAAAGAAATTAATAAAGAAATTGACTTAAATCCTCAAAACATTGATTTGTATTATTTAAAAATTAGAATTATGATTCATTTAGGGCAATATAATGAGATTTTTGATTTATTAGACGACATAATTAAGATTTTCCCTGAGAATAAAAGAGATATTCAAATAAAAAAAGCATCTATACTTAAGAGAATAAATGAAATTGAAGCTGGGTTGAAAATTATAGATGAATTACTAAAAAAAAATCCTAGAGATAAGGAATTACTTGTTTATAAAGCCTATTGGTTGCAATATCTAAATAAAAATGAAGAATCTTTACAGATCATTAGGAATCTAATAAAACTTAATCCAGATAACTGGATTTACCTTGATACTTATGGAGAAATTTTAATGTCAAGTGAAGAATATCAGAAAGCTTTGGAGCAATTTCAAAAAGTAATTGAAATAACTGCTGACGAATGGTATATTTATCAAACTTATATAAAGTTAGGGATCTGTCATAAAGA
>JBHLPN010000202.1:0-6052 GCA_048939445.1 Promethearchaeota archaeon
AATTGTTCTTGAATAGCATCCCATATTAACCCCATTTGTTTTAATTGATCTGTTAATTCTTCAGCTATAATATCCAAATCATAAATCATTTCGTAGATACCTTCTTGAAGATTGATTATTTCGTCTATTAATTTATCCTTTATGAGCCTGAGAGTTGTAGTTCCTACTAAATCTTCCTCATGAAAAAAGAAATCACTGTTTTCACGTTTAATTAAAAAAAATCCAAATTCATTTTTTATGAGTTTGGATCTGGCTAAATAATTGATAGCTTCTTCTGAAACATTGTAAACTTCACAATACTGATTCAAATTTAATTTATATCCTCCAAATTCCTGAGAACTTGACTCATCAAAATGCCAATAATTTCTTGCAAAAGCACCCTGCCCTAGAACTGAATTATAGAATATATAAAAAAGGGATAAATATAGATCTCTATCTTGCTGTAATTCAAAAAAGTTATCTCCTATTTTAGAGATGATCCTTACTATATGGATAATAAACGCATCTTCCACATTTATTTCTTTATAAAAACCTATTAAATCCTCAAGTTTTTTGACATTTTCTTTTAATTCATTAATCATAAATAACTCGTCTTTTAACTTTAAAGGTTCTTCTCCAAGTTTTTCTATTCCTTTTTCAGTTATTACATAACCACGGTATTGCTTATTTGTTTGCTTATCTGTGATTATCCTTTGTTCTACATTTTTATTTTTTCCATGAATTGTTAGATATTTTGAGACTGTAGACCTACTTAAATTTGAATATTTTATTAAATTGGTAAATCTTTGCGGACCTAAGTTTCTAAGGATGAATAATATTCTCCTACTATTATCTTCAATACTACTAGACTTCTTTAATAGTTCACTCTTTAATTTTTTTGATATATTCCAGCTTTCCATAATAAAATAATATTAGTCTAAATATATAAAATTATACTTTTTCCCTATACTAAAACCAAAATGAATTTAAAATACAATTATGATTAAATTTAGTATACAATAAATAACATAATAAGAAAAATTATAAAAATTAGGTTTGCAATGTTTAAAATTGGTAAATAATTTAAAATTGAAATAAAATGTCAATAGAAGATCCTAATATATTAAAAAGGATTAAGGTAATTGAAGAAAAGTTAGATAATATTGAAGAAAGAATTTCACGTTTAGAATACAGAGTGGGTCGCTTTCCTTCTCCTCCATCACCAAAACCCAGCCCCATCCATCCTCCAAAACCACCGGGACCACCAGGACCACCTCCAGAACCTTTTCGAATTTAGGATGATTTCATAAATTTATTTAATATTAAAAAAAGCCAATGCTATCTAATTTAAACTAAAGTTTGAATTATTAGACGAAAATCCTTAATTTCTCAGTTTATTAATAATTACCTAACAAAAAATTATATAAAAATAAAAAAAAGGGTGTGATATAAAATTACCCAATATAGATTTAGGTTAACTGGAGTGCCCCCAGATCAAGCGATAAAGTTGATTGAGCTAGATCCAAATAATTCAATAGCAGAAATAAAAAAAACGGTACAACGAGAATATAAATTGAATCCAATTTTAGCTATACAGTTTATATTCAAAGGTAAGGTCTTACCCGACCAATTAAAGTTCTCAAAAATAGGAATCCATCCAAAGAAGGACGTTATAAGACTTTAGAGCTTTCTTCTAATGTATAAACCCGTCATGGCCACGCAAGCTGGCGGATTCCTGTAATTTGAGCGATTTTATAGGAGAAGTATTTATCACGGGGTTTTAGGGAAAGAACATTCTCGTTCTTTTCCTATTATTTTATTTCATTTTTTTTTTAAGCTTTTAATAACTCTTGCCCTTGTAACTCAGCGGTATAGAGTGATTGACTAGTAATCAATTAGTCGGGGGTTCAAGTCCCTCCAAGGGCTATAATTAACTTTAATTTTGATTTATAAAGTATTAAAATTTATTTTGTCTTATATTTGGAAAAAATGACATTGATTACTTTAGTCTTACTTGAAAACCATTATCCTATTAATATTTTTATATCAAGATCAGCTTTTATTTACATAATAGATATATTAGTTTAGATAAGACTTAAGAAAAATGGAAGAGTTTAAAGTTAACGAATTTCTTGTACTTCGACTAAGAGATCAAAAGATGATTATTTCTGTAAATAACAAGAAGTTTCAGCAATGTAGATTTTTACTCTTGAACATTCCTGTTGAAAAAATTAGCACTCTTAAGGATTGTCTTTGGGAAGAACTTAGCAGCCATGATTTTTGAATATAGAGCTCAAAACTCAGATTGGGAACGGTTATTAAAGGAAACAGGAGAAATACTAGAAAAAATTTCAAAAGAATTAGGTCTCGATTTTAACTTATGTGAATCATTCGATTACTAAGTAAAAGTCTGGATAAAAATGCAAGATTTTGATTGCGATATTAGCAAATCAAGATTATAACTTTGAAATCTTTTATTTATCTTTTTTTTCAATTTTTATTACCTTATGACATATTGGACAGTATTTCCATACCGAATAGATTATTGCATCACATTCTGGATTAGGACAATTAATTGTACCTTTTATCTTTTGATTAGTTGTTTTAAGACATTTCACAACATATTTTGGCCCATTATTATCATAATAACTTCTAGATTTCTCAAGAGTGATTTGACTCTCCATTCCTATCTTTTGGTTATCTAGACTTATCCGTTGCAAGTTATAAAGATTTTCCAATCCCCTTAATATTTTTATTTTATTTTGTGATAACCATAATGATTCTAAATTTTTTAAGTGATTGAGACCGTTAATTTCAATTATTTGATTATTACTCAAATTTAAATAATTTAGATTCTTAAGTTTTTCAAGTCCTTTAATTTCTGAAATTCCATTATGTTCCAGACTTAAAACTTTTAAATTCTTTAAGTTTTCTAGATTTTTTATTTCTGTAATACAATTATAATTTAACATTAATCTCTCTAATGATATTAAATTATTAAGCCCCTTAATTTCAGAAATTTTCTGAGATTGAAGAGATAAGCTTTTTAGATTTGTTAGGTTCTCTAATCCTTTTATTTCAGAAATTACCAATTTATATTCATTTAATGCAGCGTCTAAATTTAATGATTCAAGACTGACTAGTGAGTCAAGACCTTTGATTTCAGTTATATAATTTTCACTTAAGTCTAACTCTTTTAACTCTGAAAGCAAATTAAGGCCCTTAATTTCCTCGATATCATGGATGTCTTTTTCAGATAAATTTAGTTTTTCATTAATTATATAATGCTTTTTATCATCTATTATGACAAATTTAAGTTCTTTAACATCTAATTTAGCTTCAATTAATTTTACCAATTTCAATGCTGTTGCTTCAAGCTTTGAATTTAATTTCTTATAGTATATATTATGTTTACGTTCATTAGTTTCAATATGGTTTAAAATAGAATTTTTAATGTTTTCTCGAAGAGTTAGAGAGAGTTGTTGTAAGAGGTTGATTATAAAATTTTCATCTTCACTATGCAAGTAAATACGAACTAGTGCAAGAGCATTATAACCTGTTTGATAAGATTTAGATTTAAATTCATCCCTTAAATATGCAACTAATTCATTTGAAATTTCTCTTAAATTTTTGAGGCAAACGTCTTTATCCACCACCTCTAAGAAGTCATTGTTTATTAACCATGTAAATAAACGGTAATGAGGATATTCCTCATCATTTAACCATTTCTTTATTTTATCAAATGTTAAATCGAAAGCATCTTCACCAAACTTCTTAAAGAATTTTATATGTGGAGAAATTTCATGAAATTCATAATCAAAATGATAAAGCATATCTAAAAAGAACTCTAGTATTCCTTGAATTAGTTGAGCAAAAGATAGAGAAAATTGATTTTTATCTACTTGAGCATAGAAGTTATCAAAATTTTCATTACTCCAAATATATTTCTTCATATAGTTTAAAATAGACTTAATAAATAGATTATTTGAAGATTTTAACAATCTGAAAAATTCTTTAGTAGATATGTCCTCAAATAATTCAGCTTCTACTAAGAATTCGAATAAATCTGGATATTTTAATATTACATTTTTAATAATCACATTAAGGAAATTTACTTTTTCTTGCTTTAATCGCTCGTTTAATGTTTCTTTTAAACAATTTATTAAATATGTCTCATCCCCAATATCCTCATAATAATGATAGTATTGAGGCTCTTTTTTAGATAATTCATTTAATCCAAAAAGAAAATATTCTAGATCCTTCTCTTCCAATTCATTAAAAACATTATATAACCAATCCTGATCTATTGATATTAGGATTTGCTCTTTAAGGAGTATAGACAATGTGTTTTTATTTCTACTTTTAACTAATAAAACTAAAGATTTGAATGCCATTTCTCGCATCTCATCGGAAATATCATATTCTGGATCTAAACTCTCATTGATAAATGATCGAAGTATGCTAAAATCTTCGTCAAAAATCTTCAATAATACATCTAAAAAACTATCTCCCAAATTTTCACGAATTTTAAAAATATAATCAATAAAAAATTCATGTAAGTAATATTTTTCATTTATTTTTCTAAAACTAATGTAGGTGTTTAGAACTTTAAAGAAAAATTCTTTTGTTTTTAGATTATCTAATGAAATTATGTGATAATTTATAAATTCCAGAATTTCTCTATACGATTGAGGATTCGATTCTGTACTTAGTTTTTCAATTAAATAATCTTCAAGATGTGATGTTAATGTCTTAGAAAATCTATTTAAAATATAATTTGAATTAATAAATTCTCCTGATTTTCTTATGAATTTATACAAGGCATTAAATTCTTCATCGTTCATTGCCATATGTGATTCAATTTCTCTTGAATCTAGGAAGAAAATTAAAAATTGTAAAGTATGATATATATATTCGCCCTCTTCTTCATAATCATCATGATAAGATCGAAGGCTTGAGGGAAAAGGTTTGAAATTTCTTAATTGGTTCTTTAGTGGAACTAATTCGTATTCATCATAGTATCCTTTTGATATTAAGAAATCACGGATTTCATCAAATGCTCCTAACATTAATAATCCTTTAATTGCTTGGAATGCAGTATCCGGAATTTTTTTACCCCTGAATTTTGTTTGTTGTACAAAAATATTAATAAAAGATTTCTTATCATTATTCTCTAAATGCGGTAAAGATATTTCAAATAGCTCAAAACAGTTTTTCCTAACTGAATAAAATTCATGTTCTATTCCCTTTAGAATATTAGCTATAAAATATGAATTTTCATCATAAATAAATGGTTTAATATTTTTTTCTTGAAAATACTCTTGAAGTTGATATTTATCTTTTAAAAAAGAAAGTATTTCTGGTGATCCCATTTTCATCCACTTTATTATTTGGTTATTAAGAAAATTCTGAGCACCTTTAGTACCTTTCTCAGCAAACCATTGCAATAAGCGAAAACCAAATTTTTCAATATATTTAGGGTTCTCAAGAGCTTCCATTAATCTCTTATTAAGGTTTGTATTTGGCGTTAATAGATCGTCTTGATAATCAATTAGATTTATGTAATATCTATTATCAAGTTCCAAAAATACATTTAAACTTCCTGTTTTAATAAGAGACTCTATAATCTCTTTTTTATTACTCTCATTTAAATATTCCATATACCCTCCTGAAATTAACCTCTTTAAAAGGAGTGAATCTTGTTTATCTAATTCCCTCAAAAAGATGCTTTTTAATAACTTTCTTTCATTATCAAATCCTTTTTCTATAAATCCTTTTAACAGAGAAAACACATAATTAAAAAGAGAATGATTTCGAGTACATTTATCGAGAAAATGGTTATCTTCTAACGGTTTAAATGAAATAAGTCTTAATTCTTCCTCAGAAAATGAGTCTAAATCTTTATAACTAATAAAATACCTCAAATCTTCTAAGTTAGTGCTTTTCAGTCGTTTAATAATCTCATTTTTAAGAATTTCTTTTACACGAGTATCGTTTTTTTCAATAAGCTTTCTGAAAAAACGCATAGCTATTGTTCTGAAATCAACTTCATTTTTAATTATATTCATAAAAA
>JBHLPN010000203.1:0-6020 GCA_048939445.1 Promethearchaeota archaeon
AATTATAAATCCATCTTCAGGAAACCAAGGAAGTTGAATTGACATATCCAATCCTTTAACATTCGCTTTTAGGGTAGTATCTCCTTTAGGAGTACTAATTTTTCCAGTTATATCATGAGGACTATCTAATGCCATAAGAATATCTACAGGAGACCAGGAGGTATGGCTTTCATAGTGATGTGTGATATCCATCGTAGCATTTGGGCAAGAAACCTTATGTGATTGAGTAACCATTGATGCATGAATACATAATCCCTTGTCTAATAGTTTTCGCCATGGCTCATAAACTGCCAGCCCTGCTATTTGGAGAGTTTCTAAATAAACTGAAAATGGTATTATATCTGGCTCTTCACGATGAAGAACTGCCAAAATTCTTTCTCTTGCATTCATACTCCTACCCACCCCTTACATTTTTTTACGCCATCAATGGCATTCTTAGCTAAGGCGTCTGCTCCGATATCATCAACAAATTCTTGAGTAATAGGGGCACCACCAATAATTACCTTAATTTGGTTTCTAAGATTGGCTTCTTCAAGAGCTTTCATAGTATTGCTCACTTCTGGCATAGTTAATGTAATTAGCGCTGAAATAGCAAGAATATCAGGCTTTTCCTTTCTTACAGTCTCTACAAATTTTTCTGGTGATACATCAACCCCCAAATCTATAACTTCAAATCCTTCTGCTTCAAGAAAAAAACTAACAATATTTTTTCCGATATCATGCATATCACTTTTTGCTGTACCAATTACAATCTTTCCTAGGTGTTTCTTTTTCCCAGAGCCTTTTATATGAGGTTCTAAAATTTTCATGGCTTTTTTTACTATTTCTGCTGCCATGAATAGTTCTGGTAAGAAGAATTCTTCATTTTCAAATTTCTCACCTATTATTTCCAAAGCTTTAGTAATTGCTTGCTCAATAAATTCATATGGGTCCATTCCTTGACTAATGGCTTTCGTACATGATTCCTTGGCAGATTTTATATTCATATTAACTGCTGCGTTAATAAAATCGTCTATAATCTTCTCTTTTGCCATTTTTTTGACTTCCAATAATTTTATAGATGAAATATTTACTTGGTTTTAAAACTATTTATAAATTTATTAAAAAATAAAATTTGAATTGATTTATTTATGTGCTATATGCTACATGACTAAAAATCAATTATTTCTTTGTTGGTGGCACTTCAAGAATAATTTCAGCTTTCTCTTTCACTTTTCGTTTCCAACTATCTGGATTGTAGGATTCCCGAGCTAAATAATCCATCACAGTATTAACTTTAGGATTAATTCGCACATCAATTACAGCGGGAAGACCTGAATCAAATGCTCGTTGTAAAGCAGGACGGATATCTTTAGGATTTATAACTAATTCTCCATAGCAATTAAAAGCTTCAGCATATTTATCATATCTAGTTTCATCACTTAAAGATGAGCCTAATCCCATATATTTCTTTCCGAATGCAATTTTTTGACCCCTAGCAACCATTCCCCATAAGCGATCGTTTGAAATGACAATGACGAAAGGGAGATCATGTCTACGGGCTGTGTCAATCTCCTTTCCATTAAATAAAAATGATCCATCACCAGTTAAGACAAGCACCTTCTTTTCGGGATAGGCATATTTTGTAGCAATTGCTATTGGCACCCCTCCACCTAAATGCTGGATTCCCATACCACCTGAAAAATAAATGGACTTAGGACGATAAGCTTTTAAACCAGTAAGTCCCCATACTGTTGTATCTCCTCCATCTAAGATTATAATACTATTATTTGGCATGAATTCTCCAATTTCTCTAACTAATCGCTGAGGCTGAATAGGAATTTTATCTGAAGTCCCTTCTTTTTCAATTCGTTCATAAAATTTATTTAATTGATTTTTAACAGTTTTGAGCCAAGGTAGATCCAATCTTGGAGTATCTTTTAATTTCTTTTTCGCAATTTGAACCATTTGTGAAAGAACTCCTTTGCAATCTCCAACAATAGGGATATCTATTCCTCGATTTCTCCCTATTTCTTCTGCTTGAATATCTATTTGAATCAATTTTGCATCATCAGAAAAACAAGGCATATAACCAAAATTATACATTGCTGAAAGTCTAGAACCAAGAATTAAAGCAACATCAACTTTTTGAAGTAATGCAGTTCCCGGACCATCTAAAGGACTTGCAATACCAAAATAAAGTAGATGATCTGCTGGAAAAGATCCATTGCCAAATCCCCATGTTCCTACTGGAATTTTTGTAAGTTCAGCAAATTCTATAAGTTCTGAGGAACTATTTGAGAACCCTACACCTGTGCCTGCTATGATTAAGGGGTGTTTTGCATTCAACAATAATTCTACTGCTTCAGCTACTAAATTTTCATTTCCATATGGACCATAAAATGCTCTTAATTTCTGAACAGGGCGAAAAGCGCGTTGAACAATATCTAATTCATCATCACATTCACTTACTAAAATGTCAAAAGGCACCAATAAGAGGACTGGACCTGGTCGCCCTGTTGAAGCAATTCTAAATGCCATGTTAATGTATTCTGGTAATCTAGCTGTTTCATAACAATATCCACTCCATTTAGTTACTGGTCTAAATGATGGTGCAACATCAATTTCATTCATAGCTAATTTCTCAAATTCCATCATTGGTGTTGATGGACATATGGCAACCAGTGGGATACTACAATCCCAAGCTATCGGTATGGATGGATATAAATCAGTAATTCCTGGACCTGATTGGACAGAACACACTCCTACGTCTCCCGTAGCCAAAAAATATCCCATTGCTGCATGCCCTGTAGCTTGTTCATGTCGAAAATCAATAAGATCAATGCCCATTTCTGTACATGTTCTATCTGTACAATAATTATAGATTAAGTCGTTATCTCCACATAAAGTGAAAATTACTTTCACTCCTTGATTATCTAAAGCGCGAACTATTAACTGCGCTCCATTTACTTTTACCATTTGTTTAACCTCAGAAATAAATTTTTTTTACATAAGATAATGATATAAATTTAGATATCTCTTATTATTTAATCTTACTTTTATAGTAATACTATTTTAAAATTAGATATTTGAAGTTTTGATTTAATGTAAATAATTGTTTAGATTAATGTATTTTCCATCATCTTTTTTTTTAATTTTTATAATGTTTATATGACCAATTTCTAACGAGTTAAGGGAAATTATATAAATAAAAAAATTATAATATGATACAATAAATCAAATTTGAGGATTGATAAAAACGGCGCAAAATTTTGAATTAAATTTAGGGAATTTAAAGATAGACCAATTAAGTTTTGTTTATAAGGACATTAAAAAACAGGCAGAAATCATGGAAAAATTATATGGAATTCCTAAGTTTGCACAAATGGAAAATATTACTCATCAAGATGCAACATATCGTGGTCAAGAAGTAGCAATAGTAGTAGATTATGCTTTTAGTCGTTTATTTAATGTGCAAATTGAATTGCAACAATTGAAAAGTGGAGATTGTCTTTTTAAAGAATTTTTGGATCAGGGAAAAGAAGGACTCCATAGTATAGGAATATATGTAGATGATTTGGATAGATATGTTGATGAATTCAATAATAAAGGTATAAAAGTGATCCAAACTGGTCAAGTTGGCAAACAAAAATTTGTTTATTTAGACACTGAAAAAACATTTGGTATTTTATTAGAAATAAGTACAACAGTGAAGCGTAAAAGAAAAAAATAAAGAGTTGCTTAATTTTTTAATCATCAATTAATATATTTTTTGAATAATTTTATTGTACATTAAAAAATAATTAGATTTTTCTACCTGTCTTTCTCCTCGCTCTTTTATAAAGTCTATCTAACACGCCTCGTATTTCATCTGGACTCTCTCTCATGTCTTTAATCTGAATAGCAGCTTCCCCTGGTAAAATTTCAAATTGTCCATTTAAGATGCCATTGATAAATATTTCAGCTACTTCCTCTGCAGTCATAACTGTTCCCGATTCTGAAATAATTTTACATTCTTCTGGTTTGAGCTTATTTTCTTCAGCAAAACCAGGAGTATCAGTATCGACAGGAAACAGTACCGAAACTTTAATATTATAAGGTAATAATTCATGTCGTAAAACTTCTGCTAAACCAAAAAGAGCATACTTACTTGGACAATAAGTGGTATAGCCCATAATTGCCATAAATCCCATAACTGAAGAAGTAAAAGTAATATAACCTTGTTTATCATTCAAAAAATAGGGTAAAACAATAAGCGAAGGAATTAATTGACCATAATAATTTATATCCATATTTCTTTTAAAGTCTTCAAGAGTTAATTTTTCAATATATTGAACGAATGCATAGCCTACAAAATTAAATAGATAATCTGGAACTTTATGTTTATTTATAACTTCTGTCATAAGTGGTTTTAATTTATCCATGTCTGTGGTGTCACAAGATATGATCTCTATAAATTGTGATTGATCTGATTTTAGCTTATTACTTTCATCTTTAGTTTCATTTAATGCATCTGTACCTCTTGCGATAATGCAGATACTCCCTCCTAATTGCACAAATAACTTTGCTGTAGCTTTCCCCATCCCTTTGGAACCACCGGGAATTATCGCGAACTTTCCTTTAAAGGGTTGTTGAGCTATTAATTCTTCATTCACCATTTTTATCATTTATAGTTATTTTTATTTAAATTTAAAATTTAGAATTTATAAATCTGATTTGAAATAATGTGCTGGAACACCAACTTCTGCAATTCCACCATCTACGATGAAATTATGACCTGTTATGAAATTCGATGTTGGTGAAGCCAAAAAAATGGAAACATTTACAACATCTTCTATTGTACCATATCTATTCAATGGAGTTTTCACATGACCTTCATCCATTGTCATTTTCATGACATCCAAATTATTCCTGTATGCGCCTGTTAAATGATATCCTGGCGAAATAGCATTAACAGTTATTTTTGGAGCTAAACTTTGAGCAAATAATTGCATCATCGCGATGACTCCAACTTTACTTATAGAATAAATCGGAATTCCATTATCTACCTTTACACCTGCTATTGAAGCTGTATGAATAACTTTTCCCGCAAGTGGTTCAAAATTCTGTTTCTTCATTCTTCTTGTGATTTCTTTAGCCACTAACCATTGCCCCTTTAGATTAAGAGCTATTGTCTTATCAAAAATATCTTCTTTAACTTTGATTATATCAAAAAATCCAAATCCTCCACCAGCATTGTTATTTAAAATAAAAATATTATCTAACTCTTTGAATGCTTGTTTAGCCATATTTTGGACTTGATCTGAATTCGTCACATCACATATAATAGGAATCACTCTTTGACCAGTTTCTTTTTCTACTTTTTCAGAAGTCTCTTCTAATAATTCCTCATTGATATCAACTAATACTAAATCCGCTCCTCTCTTTGCATAAGCAAACGCAAATCCTCTTCCAAATCCAGAAGCTCCACCAGTAATAAGAGCCCCTTTCCCTTCTAAAAATTTTTTTACCATATTAAATGTCCTCCTTATTTAAATATTTGTTTTTAAAAATCTTGCTGGTACCCCAACTTCGGCAATACCTCCATCGATAAAGAAATTATGTCCAGTAATAAAATCTGAGTCTTCAGATGCCAAAAATACCATAAGATTAACCACATCTTCAATAGTTCCTAATCTATTTAAAGGAGTTTTAATGCCTCCTTCTTTTATCATTTGTTTTATCAGTTCTGGATCGTTGTTATAAATTGGAGTAATATGTAAACCTGGAGATATTGAATTTACCGTAACTTTAGGTGCTAAATCTTGGGCAAAAATTTTCATCAATACAACAACTCCCGCCTTAGAAATACTGTAAATGGGAATCGCTGAATTTGCTGACACACCAACATTAGAGGCGCAACAAATTATCTTTCCTGCAATAGGCTCGAATTTTTGGCGTTTCATCTTTCTCCCCAAGGCTTTAGCTACTAACCATTGACCTTTGAGGTTAGTATTCATTATTAAGTCATACTCATCTTCTTTTGTACGAAAGATATTAAG
>JBHLPN010000026.1:0-19192 GCA_048939445.1 Promethearchaeota archaeon
TTGATTATAAATATTGTTTGGACTAGAATATATGAATGTCCCATTAAACCATACTTCTAAAGTATAGTTTCCTATATCAACAAAATTACTAACACGAAATTCAGCAGATATTTCTCCAAATTGATTTGATTGATATGATCCACTTACAAGTATCAAACCACCAATAATTTCTCCCCCATCAAATATGTGAATTGAAATTTCACCATATTTAATCGGTTGTGAATTATTTGTATCATTTAAATAGCCTTGAATAAAAAATGTCGTATCAACAGTACCAAATTTACTAATTTCTCGATTTTGTGGCCAAATATCAAGATTAATACTAATTTCATCATCCAAGATAAAATAAGAATAATTAAATTTATTATTCCAGGTTGCATAGATTAAATGTGGACCAGCAACAGTATTCCCATTTGTATCATAAATTATTGTTGCATTTCCAGAATTTGTTATACCAGATCCAATGAAAAGATTATCTTGTGTAATATCATAGAATTCCACTATTTCTCCATCGTCTATAGGAACTCCAGCAACATGAATATAAGCTGTTAGTTCAAGATCATCATCACGATTTATTCTTGGATTATCATAATCATCATATGAGGCACCATTTATCCAGAATAGTAATGATGCTTCTGCTTCTATTTTTAGCTCATTTATACAAAAGGCTGAATTACTTAAAATTGGCAAATCAAATTGGTATGAATAAGGATAAGATAACAAGTTTATTGTTCCATTAAAATCTAGTCTTAAAGTGTAATTTCCAGGTGGAGTATTAGGTAATACACCAAAATTTAAATCAAAAGTACCAGTTGAGTCAGTTTGGAATGGATAACTTTCACTTGGTACTAAATAGGATGAATAATTTACTCCGCCCTTTAATAATGTTAAAATAATTTCAGAATAACTTATTGGTAGAGAGTTATTAGTGCTATCAAAAATTTCTCCAACAATATTAAATTGTGTAGCTCCACTACCAGTACGGTTTATAACTCGAGGTGTGGGTCCGGAAATAATATTAATTGTAGGTTTTTCATTCAATACAAAATAAGAATAATTTTCTTGTAATCCAATTACAGCATATAATAAATTAGGTCCTGCTACACAATAATCTCCTACAACATAACTAATTGAAGCAATTCCATTTGCATCTGAAATATCAGTACCAATTAGGATATCACCTCTAGAATAATCATAAAAGGATACAAGCCTATTAGGTATTGGTCCTGCTGTTGCTGAATAAACTACAGCAGTGAGATTTAATGGCTGATAACGAGATACAACTGGATAACTAGGAGGAATATAAGGGTAATTTGATGCCATACTTTCGATATAAAACCAGACATCTAAAACTTTTGAAACATTTAATTCTATCCTATTGCTTGAATTAGTTATCATTCCAATTGTAATTGAACGCGGACCTAATATCCATGTACCATTAAAATCAGCTCTAACTTCATATTGTCCTGCTGTTACAAAAGGAGTTAAATCTAAAATATTATCAAAAACACCAAGACTATCAGTCACAATTGAGGGTGGATCAAATGCGTTGGGAACCTCATTATAGGTTCCTCTTTGAACTAGAGTGATATTCACATTTGCATCTTTGACTCGTTGTCCATTCAATGGATCATATAAATATCCTTGAATGTTTGTAGAATCAGGTAAAGCATCAGAAATATTAATTTCCCAGGGGTTTACATTTGTAAGAACAACCGAAATATTACCTAAGATTGATGTTACATTATATCCAGCGTTAAACACATCATATCTAGCTTGGATTACATGAGGTCCAACTACATGTGAATTATTAATAGGAAATAGAACTGAAGCTCTGCCATTAATATTTGTAATATCCTGACCTAAATCTTGCCCGGTGGTTAAATCAGTGAATGTTATTGTTAATCCATCTATTGGATCGGTAGCAGTTGTATTTTTTACAGTTGCGGTTATAATAGCAGTATCTGGCCGAGTATACATAAGCTGATCAGTTACTACAGTAATATTATAATTCCCTCCCATTATGGGGTTTCCAGCGCCTCCGAAAGTGTCGAAAATATCAAATTGAACCCATTGTCCATCTCCAGAAATACTAGTTGGTACATAGATTTCTGCCCAACTATAAAGATTTTTGTATTTAATTGCGAATGTGTTATTTGCCCCATAAGGTTCTCTAGGATCCTCAAATTCTTCAATTAAAAAACCATTGAAACCATCAACAAAACGGCAAGATATACCAAATGATCTTGCAAAAGCACAAAAAGCAGAAGCAAAATCAGACCATAATCCTTGTTCAGTTTCACAGAACCATTCAACTTGATCTGTTCCTTCTGGGGCAGGATTATAAAGAGAAGGATCTAATGGAAATGAGAATTGAGTTTGAAGATAACTTCTAATTATATTAGCTGCCCAAAAAGCATTATCATTAGAGTCTATCATTCCATCTAAAATATTGAAATGAGTGTTAAAATATGGATTATTAGTTTTGTAAATTTGAATTGTTGGTGGAAGCTGTAGATATTTATTTTTTATATATGTTGGTGTCCAAACAGCTTCTACAGCACTATTGTTGAGTTCTTGGGGTGTTGGTAGGTAATTGTAGAACCCAAAAAGGTTAAAAGTCATATTAACATCATCATCTGTAGAAAAAGAAAGATCTAACGTGGTAGAATTATACTCATCTTTATAGAGAGTGAGTGATCCAGGATCTAAAAAATTTGGTGTACCAGGATCTAAGGCAAAACTTCCATCTATCAAAAAAGGAGTTGGAAAGAGAGTAGGGATTACCATTGAATTAATACCACTATTAGGTGACAATGGCATTCTTAATTTTAAAAGCTCTGGGTCAGGAAAATAATTTGCTAGATAATCACCATAAGAATAAAAATCATAAATATTTGTCCCGGCATTTGATGTCCATCCTTCACCAGTATATTCATCAAAACATTCAAATTTCCATAACACATCTGACATATCATCAAATGAGAGATAATTATATACTCTGAATACTTCCATTTCTCCTGCTTGAGAATACAGAAGATCAAGTAACCCTTGAGAAAAATTTCCTAAATCTAGATCATCAATATCACCATCAAACATCTCTGATAGCATGTCGAGGAGAGACGCAGGATCATCTACTTGATCTAATAAATCTTGCCAGAAATCTTCATCAAATGGATAAGGAGGTTTTATTAAGTCAGCATCTTCATAATCAGTTTTAGATTTTTCCCTACTAGGATATGGTCTTTGAGTCCCAAAGAGAAAGCTAAATAGAACTGTTGAGAAAGCAAACATAGCAACTAAAAGCATTGCTACTAATGCTATCGCAATAACTCTTTTTTTATTAACACCGCCTCTTAATAATTCCTCTCTTAAATCTGACATTTTATACGGTAATAAACCTTTTTTTTCTAAAAAAGAATTTAGAATATTAATAATAATTTTTTTATATATAATTTTCCAAATGCTTTTCTATATTGTTAGGATCTTTAAATATAAATTTTTAAAAAGTACTGAAATATTTTTTAAAACGAGAAGAAGGTCAAAAAAAAATAACAGTAATAAAAAGCAAAAGTTGAATATACGATAAAACAATTTACAAAATAATTAAAAGGCTAGAAGAAAAAAGGAAATTTTAAAATTCAAATCCACATTTAGTGCAAACAAATTTTTTAGCATATATAGGTTTGGGAATGTAGCTAATTATCCGTGTTTTATCTTCCACTTCCTTTACAGCAAACCCACTTGCACCACAATTGGGGCAAAGCCTTCTTCCAGATCCCATCGAGACTGAAGGACTTGGAGTTGATGTTGGAGTTGTTGATACACTTGGAGTAGAGCTGTAACTTGTTGTTTGATCCGTTATACCTTGTGCTAAGCTAGATGGCATAACTGCTTTAGGTTCTTTTAATTCTTGAATACGTCTTTCTTTGTATGTAATTTCTTCTTGTAATTTGCTTATTTGTGCCTGCAAGGGACCAATTTGTTGCTGTAAAATAGAGTTATGCTGCTGTAATTCTTGAACTTGTTGTTGCAATCCTGGAATATGGGCTTGTAATTGAGCATTTTGGTCTGTTAATTGTTGGACTTGCTGTTGGTAAGCTTGATTTGATGATTGGAGGGATTGTAATTGACTATTTAATCGATTTACTTGGCTCTCTTTCTCTTGAAGTTGTGCACTCAATTGTGAAGTTTGAGAACTTAATTCGTTAACTTGAGATTGTAAGTGGCCTAAACTTGAATCTTTTTCTTGGAGTTGTGAAATTATTGTATTATATTCTTCTTGTGAAGGGCCTATAGGAACAGAAGGAGTAGATTGCATAACTGGTGGAGCTGTGGGTTCAAAAGAAGGAGGAGTAGGGGGTTGCAAAGTCGGTGGGGGTGTCATAGGCGGTGTACCTGAAGGAGGGGGCATAGAAGGAGGAGGCGTCATTGGAGTAATTGAAGGTGGAGGCATAGATGGTTTTTTTTTTCTTTTCTTATCATCATCATATTCATACGACATATTAATCTCCTTTTTATTTTATTAAATTAAAAATGTTTTCTATAATTTTATAGGAGTAATTATAATTATAGCATAAACGTAAATATAAAAGTGTTTGTATGTTATATCTTAAAAACAATCCCAATATGGACTTAGTTTATCCTTTAAGGCGGGAATTAATCTATTATTAAAATACTCTAGCAATTTTTTTCCGGAAAATCTTGGTTCTTCTCGTATTAGACTTTCATCCTCATCATTGAGAACTTTTAAACAATTATAAACAGCCCGCGCTTGTTTGTCTAATTCATATCCCCCTTCTAAAGTTATAAGTATTCTATCATTAGTATATTTTTGTGCTAGTGTTTTTATTTCTTTTAAATATTCTGCAGGTGCCTGGTAGGTCCAGTTCATATTGGTCAATTCATCTGTCCAATGAGTATCAAATCCTGCAGAAATTAAGATAAATTCTGGTTTAAACTCTTCACATATAGGTACGATTATTTCATTAAAAAATAATGGGATAGCATCATAGGCAGCTCCAGCTGGCATTGCATAATTGATTATCTTACCTGCTCCTTTTCCTGTTCCAATTTCATCATAATTCCCTGTTCCTGGGTAAAAATAACCATATTGATGAGAATTAAATATTACTAATTCACCGAAATCTGATTTAGAACCTTGATAAAAAATATCTTGGGTGCCATTACCATGATGACAATCCCAATCAATTATGGCTACCTTTTTAATACCTTTTTCTCTAAAAAGATATTCTGCAGCAATAGCAATATTATTGAATATACAAAATCCAGCAAAACGGTGAGAATTAGAGTGATGACCAGGAGGCCTTACCAAAGCAAATGCATTCTTTATATTACCATTTAAAATCTCATCAATAGCTTGTAAATTCCCTCCTACTGAGTATAAGGATGCTTCGTATGTTCTAGGTGATGCTATTGTATCTAAATCAATATATTGAAGACGATGAGTTTTAGCACTTAACTCACAAATCTCTTGTATCTCTTTTATCATTCTTTCCCTATGGACATATCTTATTTGGTCTAAAGTAGCCTTCCTTGGATTAATGATTTTAAAGCTTGGATCTTCAAGTAATTTCTTTTCTCTTAAAAAATTCATGATTGAAATTAATCTATGGTGGCTTTCAGGATGAGTCCCAATATTGTGTTCTAAATAAATATCATCATATACAATTCCAGTTGTCATATTGTTGATCTTTACCTTATTTTTTGTATTCTGAATTTAGATCTATTATTTTAAATTTCAATTATTTTATTATTTACATATATACTTATAAAATTTTCTTCATAAATTTAGTTAAATATGAAAAAAAATAAGAAGACTACTTTAAAAATCATTATTGTAGGAGAACCAGCTGTTGGTAAAACTAGCTTAGTCAAAAAATTCGTATCGGGGCAATTTACTAAAGATTATCGCTCTAGCATTGGTACAAATATATTTATTAAAAAGCTTAACCTAAAAAATATCGGTAAAGTAACAATTCAACTATGGGATATAGCAGGACAAGAACGTTGGATAAACATGAGACGTGCTTATTATGTTGGAGCTAAAGGAGTGCTTATTGTGGGAGATTTGGCGAGAAAAAATACATTCAATCAAATTGAACATTTTTGGGTTCCAGATGTAAAGCATTATTGTGAAATTGCCCCCATTGTTTTACTAGCAAACAAAAATGACTTAAAAAAAGATTTGAGTGAGAACGAGATTATTAATTTTGGAAACAGAATTAATGCGATTTCAACTATTTTTACATCTGCAAAAACAGGAGAAAATGTTGAAACGGCTTTTAAAATTATTTCTGAACAAGCAATAGGAAAATTCTTTTAGACCTCTTTATTTGTGAATTTAATATGATTGCCTTTTGGTTCATATAACGTTCCTTCCTTCAATAATTCTTCTAAGGCATTTTCAATAAATTTCTTATCTAAAATCTCTTCTAATTCTAAAATTTGAATCACATTTGACTTTTCAAGCGCTTTCCAATTATTTTCTTCAAAAATCTCTTTCAATCTATTCATTAAAGTTTCTAGTTTATTAAGATTACTTCTTGACTGACCAACAAAAATTCTATCCATATCAATTTTACCAGTATTTTCATCATAACCAGTGTCCTTTAAATACCTTTTAAACAATTTAATAATTTCTTCAACATCTTCTTTAAGTACTTTATTTCTTAAAGCCATTTTTGCATAAGCTTCACTAAGTCTAACAAGGGCATCTAAATTTCTTGCTAAAATTGAAATGATTGCATCTTCACTGTCATATTGACCTCGTAATTCTAGGTAAAATTCTTTTATTCTTTCCTTGGCTTCATCAGACAGTACAGGACTGCAGGTCCTTCTGGCATGCTTAATATACTTTTTTAGAAGATCTCTTGAGATTGGGGCTATCGAAGTATCATTTTCTTCGAGTTTATCTTCTGGGTCCAACATAGAATTTTTTAATATAAATTCAGCCATTTGTGCATCATCTGCTGGATTTGGTTTATCAACAACTACAAAAATTAAATCAAATCGAGACAAAAGAGAAGGGGGCAATCTTATATTTTGAGTTGGAGTTTTATATCTATCATATCTTCCAGAATAAGGATTAGCGGCAGCTATGATTGCAGTTTGTGCTTTCAACGTAGCAACAATTCCAGCTTTAGCAATACTTACTGTTTGTTGTTCCATAGCTTCATGAAGAGCAGATCTATCTGCAGTATCCATCTTATCAAATTCATCTATTGCAGCTACACCTCCATTTGCCAATACAACAACACCTGCCTCAAGGTTCATCTGACCTGTGTCAGTGTCTTTTATTACTGCAGCCGTCAGGCCAACAGCTGTTGATCCTTTCCCAGAAGTATATAATCCTCGTGGAGATACTTCTATGGCGCTTTTCAAGATTTCTGACTTTCCAGTTCCTGGATCTCCAACGAATAACACATGAAGATCCCCTCTTTTATACCCTCCTCCAGGTTTTTTCTTCCTTGTCCCTGCAAATAAACTTAAAGCCGAAGCCATTTTAAGATCTTCTCTTCCATATATATCAGGAGCAATTGATCTTGCGATTTTTTTTTGAACGAATGGTTCTTTAGATAGATTTTCGATTTTTTTCCTATCCTCTTTAGTGAGATCAATAATATCTTCAGTTTTATCTTCAGGATCAATAAGATTGATGTCAAAATATGTCTTAAATAATGTAGAATTATTACTTTTAGTTGATTGCGCCAAAACCGATTTAAAAATTCCCATTAATTTTACTCTATCACCAGGCTTTACAGTATCAACTAAATCAAATGTTAAAATTCCTTGAACTGATCTTGGAATTCTTCCAGGAGGTAAATCCTCTGGAATTTCTTGAACCATAATACTTTGCCAGTCAATAAATTCTGAATGTTTTGATATTAATCGAAAATCTGTTTGCGCTTTAGATTTACATCGCTTATTTGTGCAGAATTTTGGCCATCTTATTCTTGAGGTTAATTGAGGAATATCAAATTGAGCCCCACATAAATTACATATAAAGGTTGCTTTTTCTAATTTTGGTCTTATAGCAGAGCATCTGACTAAGATACCTTTAGACCACACAAGCGTACTAATATGTTTTGCTCTTAAACCCCTTAAAGGGAGAAATAATGGGCTCTTCTTATCCTTAGTTGTAATTCTAACAAAATAATTCTGGTTGCTTAATTTTCCCCCTTGGAATTTTAATAAATTCTTGAATGCTTCAATAGCATCTTCAATTAAAGCCTCAGGATCTTTTTTTAACATTTCAGCAATATCAGGATCACTCGCTAGTAAATCTTCAAAAAAAATGAATAAAGTATTTTCACCTTTAGCATAAATATTGTTAATTTGATCTTGATATTTATACACTCCTGGGCTCTCTTGAAATGAACGATAAAAATCCTCAAACCGCTGAATTTTGTTAATCGGTTGACTAGGACTGGATAAAGGTGTTGTCATAAAAAATCACATTAAATTCATGCAATATATCTAATTATTATAATAGATTTTTAATCTATCCTCTTGACTTTATTATTAGGTAAATAAATAATTATTAAAAGAGCAATATGTCGCTGGATTTAGTGAATTTCTATTAACCTAACTTTCTTTTAATTTTTGCAAGGTTTCACAAATAATAGGATCTTGACTCATTTCGCATCTGATTTTTAAAAGAGAAATTACTCTTTTTTTAATTTTTTCATTTTCATATTTCACTGTTCGCCCTAAAATTAAAGCAATAGAACGTTGAGTTTCTAAGGAACCTTCATCACTTAGATTTTGCAATAGTTTTGTTAAGATCTGATTGAGTCCTACATCTTGTATTACTTTAACAAAACTATTGATAGTACTAGTTCTCACTTCTTTTGATTTATCTTCTAGTAATATAACGATCTTATCAAATATCTCTTCAATTTGTTTACTGTAAATCCCTATTAATCCAGCTGAGGCTTCTCTAACCTTAGGATCGGTACTTTTTAAATTATTTTGTAAATTATTAAAAGGAATATGAGAACTGTTGACTTCTTTAATAGTCGATAAAATATTCATAGAAGACCTGCGAACCCAACTTTGCTCATCATTGAGTAAAGATACAAGCTTTTCAATAATTTTTTCCTTTTTATCAACATGATTAATAATATTCCCCAAAGCTTTAACTGCTGCTTCTCTAACGATCCACTCATCATCAATTAAAGCTTTATTTATTAGTTCATCAATAACTGACAAGGGAAGCTTATATCCAATAAAACCAAGAATTTTTACACTTGTTTCACGGATAAATGAATCTTGATCGTTAAGAAAGTTAAGAATTTCTTGAACTGGAATGATATCTGGTGATTCTTTTGCTATTTCCAATAAAGATTTAGAAAGAACAATCCTCACAGATAATTCTTGTTCAATTATTATCTGAAAGAATTCAGATAAATGTGGTTTAATTAGAGATGGCTCTTTTTGAGTAATTTTTGAAATAATCCTTGATGCTGTTTTTTTTATCTCTTTGTTTTTATCCTTCTTTAATATTAAAAGGATTGGTTTCAAATTAATTTCATCAAGGAATTCTTCAATCATTCCGTCTATTGAATTAAGGGCATTTAGTCTTATATCATCATTTTCATCATAGAAATAATTTATTAAAATTGGAATTACATTTTTTGGATCTCTTTTCCCGATTTTGATTAATGTTTTTGATATAATTCCTTTTGTTATAAATTTTGAAATATCTGGGATTTTCATCAAATTTTTAACTATTAAATCAGAATTATTAGCATAGTGTTCTATTAAAAGGTCTGAAATATTTTCTCTTAGTTGTTCGTTTTCAAATTTTATAAATGTCAAAAAAGTAGTTAATATTTTTTCAGGATTATATTTCCACAATCTTCCAAGTAGAGAAACAAAGCTATTTAATATCTCAGAATTATTTGGATCAATTTTATTAATTATATTATCTATATTTAACAATTCTGGTTCCTCTTCAAAATATTTTTCGAGGGCTTTTATGGCTGCTTGTCTCGTTGTTTCATTTGAATCCGTCAAACCATCAAAGAAGGGTGAAATTGGAATAGTGTTTTTTTTAAAATTCCCAATTTTCGCAAAGACATCAAAAATCGATGCTCTTACTGAACTGGATGGATCCTTTATCAAAGGAATAATTTTAGAAATTATTTTTCGGTCAATTTTTTTAAAGTCAAAATTTTTAATATTTTTAATCGCTGCGGCACTGATTTCATTATTAACATGAAAAATTTTATCGATTATAATTTTTATAGGGATATTATAAGAGGAATAAGCTAAAATATTAAGGATTTCAACTTGAATCTTACTATGCGGATCTTCCATTAATTTTTTAATATTTAAATCTGAAATCAAATTACTATTTCTTTTTAATAGTCTAGAGAATAATTTTAATCCTAAATATCTTAATCTCCAATCTGTATCTTCGAGGAGATTAAGAATTAAACTTTTAGGTAATTTTTCCACCAAACTAATATCTGCTTTTAAAAGTGTTGTTGTAATAGGGATACACTTATCATAATTTGGAGATTCTAATGCTTCTATTATCCAAGGTAATATTATCTCTGGAACATCCTTTTCTAACTGAATAAAAATTTTATTACAAATCTTTCTTGAAAAAGGATTATAGTCAGAAATACCATCTATTATTGAATTTTTGAATTTCCATTCATTAAGATCTATTTCATTTTTTAGAGGAATCCTTTCAAACATTAGAATTAGTGTTTCTTCAGCATATTTCCTTATTTTTAGATTAGGATTCTTAATAAAATTAAATAGTGGAATTGGATCAAATGTTTGACCGCATTGTGTAATTTTTGAATATTTTATATTAATTACATAATCATTGTTCTTCGTTAAAAGATAATATGATGTAAAAATTATCAATACAATTTCTTCAATTACTGCCGCCCAAGCAAACATCAAACTACTAGGTACAATTTGATTAGTAATAGGCCATAAATTAAAAGTATAGAGCAATTTTTCAGGATTCACAATTAAAAAATTTACTAATACATTGATTCCTATAGACGCCATTAAATATGCCGCGAAATAGATATCAATTCCTCTATATTTTATTTTCCGCCCCCAAAAACGAGTGAAATATCCCAATATTCCAAAAAACAGAGTTACAAATACAAAAATTGAAGACATAGTTGAAATAGCTAATTTCCCTGTGAAGAAGAAAACAACAGTTTGGATTAGAGAAATCCAAGCCCAAACAAATACAAATAGCATCAATCCTAATACTATATAATATACCCAATCAGACTTGAATTGTTTCATCCCTCTTTTACTATCTTCAAAATTAAGAAATATCGATCTTTTTATATCTGGAATGTGATAAAAGGCATTTGAAATACCAGCAATATAGCCTTTTGAGCCATAAAAAGTTAAAATCATAAGAGGATAAACAAGCATCCAAGTTATCCAAATCATGATAAAAGGTAATCCCAATAATGATAGTAGAATTGGAGGGAGAATAAATACTAATAAATAAAAAGTTAAAGCTAGTAATAGATTTCCAAGCTTATTTTTTGATATATTAATAATATTTTTATTAATAAATTTATGAAATGGTGTCAAACCTTCGTCTGATTCTTTACTTAAGGCAATAAATAGGAAATCTATCAAAGGATAAAAAGAAATGTATATTAAACAAAATATAAATGGGATGAGTAGAGCTAAAGGAGGTACATCTGGTGGCGTTGTTGCTGGATCCCAAAACTCGGGTGATCCTACAGCAAAGATTACAGCAACAGAAAAAACCACCATAACTGATAAACTAAAAATAATTCCATACAAAATACATTGAAATCTGTCTTTATTACGAAACGCTCCTTTTTTTACCAGAGCAACCTGTCTATAAATAATATAGAACCCAAATAAAAAGAATATTATAAAGACTACAAGAAGAATTATTTCTATTACCAAGCTTTTTCACGAGGTTTTTAATTTATTAATAAAATAATAGTATGTTTATTTCTCTTGTATTTCATTTGTATATTATATAAAGATTTACTAATTTATTAAATCTGGTGCATTTATTATTGGAAGTAATTAAAGAAAGCTTAATTGGATCGTTGAATAGGTTAAACTTTATTTTTCGAAACGAAATAATAGTAACCGAATGCATTAAGAATTTTGATGGATTTTCTCTATTAGGAGAATCTTTTGGTCCTTTCGAAGAAGGTAAAAGATATAAATTAAAACTATTTTCTGCAATTCACTTTATTGAAAAAGGTATTCTAAAAGTTGCTTTAATAGATAAATGTGATAATGTTGATGTTCAACGTTATGCTCTAGAAGAAAGGGATGATCCGAAATTATTTAAAAGAAAAAATAAATTCTTTTTGAATAAAATTAGAGAATTCAAGAGATTAATGGAAAATGAAATAAATAAAAAACAAAAACCAAAAATAGATCTAGATAGATATAATTCATATACTTCAAACATCATTGACGCTCGGTTGTTAAAATTGCTAAAACTGTCTATGACAGAATTATCATTAGAGGATGAGAGAGGCTTAACAAATTCTGAAACGATATTTTATAATTATTTATACAATCTCATCAAAATATGGAAAGATTTCTTTTAAACTTTAAATTATTTCTTTATTAGAAATTCTAGAGCTTTATTTGCTCAGTTCCATATTTCGTAAAATAGTCCTTAATATGATCTGCTATATCTTTACTCATATCTAAACTTGGTAATAAATCGATTGCGTTACTCATTGAATAATACTGGATATTAAATTGTGAGATAATCTCATGTACACTTTTTCCATCATCTCTTATTTCATTTCTATTAGTTAATCCAATACTAGCAATTATATTAACATCTAATTGAGCTAATCTTTGAATTGTGTTGATTAAAGATCCCCCAGTAGTTGTAACATCCTCAAGAATAACAACATCCCCTTTAGGTATTCCAATAAACACCTTATCTTTAGGATCTCCATGTTCTTTTTGTTTACCTCTACCCATTGATAGAGGATGACTTCCATAACTAAATTCTTTCTGTTGTTTTGCCCATTTAAATTGTGTAATTATTCCTAATTTTGTAGCTCCTTCAGGAACACCATATATACATCTTGGTTTTAAGTTAGAATAATGGATAAAAGAAATAACATAATCTGTCAACTTATCGAGTAAAAACACATCCGAAGCTATATTTCTCCAATTTACATACCAATATGATAACCTCCCTGATTTAAGTTTTAATGGTTTCTCAAAAAAACCAATTACATTCTGGTTTTTTATAAATTCATTAAAACTTTCTTGATCCCACCTCATAAAAATCAATTTTAATATAAAATTAGTTAATTTTAAAAGAAATAGTTTTTAATTCTATTAATTTTTATTTATTGTTTATTTTCTGTTTTATTCTTTGATATTAGAAAGAATTTTTCGAGCTTGTGATACTATTGTTTTATTTGTGTGTTTAGTTAAAGTTTCTAATAGAGTTTGAATTGGGATGACAGCCCTGCTATTAGATTCTGAAAGTTCTTCAAAAATAGAAAGAGTAGAACGAATTTCTTCATAGTTAGAGCCCAAAAAAATTTGTTTAACCCTAGGAAAAGCAGTTTTATTTAAAATGTCATCAAGATATTTTGAAATTTCTGCTTCTACTTTAGTATCTCGATAAGATCTTAATTTATTGCTTTTAATATATTCAACAAAAATAAAAGGCATTTCTATCGGCCATTCTTGTATCTTTTCCATTTCAATTAACTGAACTATGCCACCGTCTTCTTTATAGAAAAGTTTTATATCCAATCACCAGTTGTTAATTTTTCTGGAAGATATTTATTTGTAAGAAATTCAAATCCGTGTTGTGAAAGCGCCTGAATTTCTGCTTTTTTCTTAATTTTAAGAGCTAATTTTAAATCAGTCTCCCATTGTTTATTCTTTTTGACAAAATCTTCATTTAATAATTCCTTTGTTCGTTTAACATCCATTGGTTTCATAGGAAGTCTAACTTCTTCTGGAATCTTGTATTTATCGAGATCTCTAGTTAAAACTCCAAGTAATTTAATATTTGGGGTAGCCAAGAAAGGAGATTCATAACTTAATCTTTTGGATCCCCTTAAATATACGCTGTGAATGTAGTGTCCATATGGATCACTATCCACTAAGCTAAAAACAGGTAAATTCAATTCTTTACTTAAACGCTTCAAAAACATACGTGTTGCTATATCTGCTGCTCCTTTTGCAGTAAGAATAATACATGGGTATTTTCTCCAAAATCTATCTTCAGCTAAACGTATCATTGCAGCATCCTTTTCTACTACTAATATAAATTCTGCATCTGATTCAATTATTTCTATATTATCGAGCATAGGTGATATCATCCAACCACCGCTGCCCAATCCTTCAAGATCTATAATATCATTTCGATCTCTTATTCTGAGTCTTCCAACGCACATACCTTTAGCAGAGGCTACAATATGAGTCGAGTTTCTAGTAGTATATAACATTGCTGCTACATCTTCAATACTTTTATCACTATTCTTCTGTTCTGTAAATAGTTTAACATCAGTGTAGAAAATTTCCCTTTTAGTTGCATGTATATCTTTTTCCAATAACTCATTTACAATTTCAAGAACACGCATTAATCGTGTAAGATCTGCTACACTTGTGAGTGTATGAAATTGTTTTTCGACTATTTGCTCGCCTAAAAGCAATAGATCATTTTCTTCATCCCAAATGATATTAGAACTCGTTCTAGCTGGAAGATGAATAGATGGGCGACCTGTATTATAAATTTTTGAAATAACATTATCCACTAATTTATATAATCTTTCAAGAGTCTGTTTTTTGTGAAGATCATCAATTTTTACTGTACCTTTTGGGAGACCAATTAATTTTTCTTCTTTTTCTTTTTCTATATAAGAGGTAAATAATTCTCTAGCTGCTTTTAATTCATTTTTATTTTCTTTTTTAGCCATGATTTTTCAAAAAAAATGATTATTTTAATTTCCATTGTCTTTTACCCATTTTTGTTTCAACTAGGACATGTCCCTTACGTTCTAATTCTTTAAGTTTAAGTTGAAGATATCTAGCATCCATCATATCTTTAATTTTTAATTTTAAGATGAGAAGTTTAATGGTTTGCCATTCATTAGATAAAACATTAAGAATTTTTTCAGTTGTTATGATAGGTAAGGTAGTTTGTATTTGTTTTGGGGCTTTCAATTTAGGTTCAGGTTGAGATATTTTAGAAGGTACTTTACTTGGTACTTCTGCTTTAGAAACTTGTGGTTTTATTTGGCTTACAGTAATAGTATCGGGGCTAACTTTAACTGGTTCTGAAGGTATTATTTTTATTGGTTTAATTTCTACAGGTTTTTTGTAAAATTCGATAATTTTTTTAATAATTTCTGTTTTTGTGTCTTTAGATCGAAGGTTAATATTATTTTCTTGACAGTATTCAATTAATTCATTTTTTGTCCAATTTTTAAGGGTCTTCTCAGTAAATGATTTTGGTTTAATTTCATCTTTCTTAACAGTCGGCTGTATTTCAGTAGGTTTCTCAATCATTTCTTCTTTTTTAATAACAACTTCTTCAATTTCTTTTACTTCTGGAGGTTTTACTGTAGGTGTAGGTTTTTTACCTATTGCATTTCTCATTAAATCTTCTAATTCTTTTTTATCAAGTTTTGCTTTGTAAATACTTTCACCTTGAGAGGCGATATTATATATACTTTTTACAAATATAGGTATATATTTATCTATTAGACTGGCTCTTTTCTCGCTTTTATGAAGACTTGCTTTTCTATTAAGATATATCCGCAACCTTCTTCCTATTGCTTCAAGACAAAATTTAATTTCTTTTATTAAATCTTCATCATCAGCTAAAGCATTTTTTGATTGGGATTTAAACATTAAATGCACAAAAGGTCCAGAAACATTAACCAATAGTTTTATTGGTCCTTTTGGTAATCCATTATCATAAGTATCAAGGTTATAATTTTTCCAATTAACTGCTTGAACTGCTTTTGTTATTGCACAATCTGCACTATCTCTTAATTTTGGAGTTCTATTTACAAATCTAGATAAAATATCCCTTGAACGTTTAGGAGTTTCTATATTTCTTGAATAAGCCATTACTGATTCAACAACATAAGCTAAACCTTTTCCACTTGTAGGAGATCTTGTTTCTGCTGCGACAAAATCATCATCTCTTGTATAGTTTTCAATGAAATAATCAAATACTTCACGATAGGTATCTATTGAATCAATATCACTATATGTAAGGAGATCATCAATAGATTGCTTTACTTGTTGATTATCTATTGTTTTATCAACAATATCAATGGTTCCCAAAATCTCAGAGCCTAATTTAATAACATCTTCTGAATTTATGGAGATATTTTTTATTGCAACATCATCAGGCTTCTTAGATTCTGCTAATAAAATTTTTTTTTTATCCTTATATAACTCTTCAGTTGTTTGATTGATATTCTCAATAGGTGCTCCAAAATCATCAATATTCTCTGATATTCTTAACCCAATTTCTTTAATTAAAGTATTCTCCAAAATTGATTCACCTACTGGAATCGCTGTGTCTGTTGGAGGTGCCATATACTTTATAGATTTAAAAGCAAGGAATAGAGAATTAAATTGCTCCTTCGTTAAATCAATAGGTTTTGTTTTAGATATTTGGACTTCATTAACAATATCCTCAAACTCCGTTCGATTTTTCAACTTTTTTAATTCAATCAAACCTTCCTTAGCATCCTTAAACAATGAATTTAAATTTACCTTAATTTTATCCTTTTGTTTTATAATATCATCAAGGTTTATTAATAACTTTTTAATGTCTCTCTCAATATTCTTTATTTCTTTTTGAGTTTCAGCTTTTTCAATGCGATTATTAAATTTTTTAATTTCTTTATTTATTTTTTCATATTCTTTATCGAATTTATTATAATCTGAAATTAGATTCCAATAATTTTCTTTTAGATTTTCTGATTCAACCTGATATATTATTAATTTATCTCTTGGTTTATTTGAACGCCCATAGATTCGCTTTTCATTTCTCATAAAACTTATTTTATCTTGCTTTTTTTGTAATAAATTTACAAAGCCATCTTTCAAAATAAGGAGTTTTAACTTGTCTTGTAAATCTCTTTCAGCAATATCAACAATTTCTTTTGCTGTTTTTGAACTCATCCTTACAAAGTTATCTTGTAAAAAAGCAGAAATAGATTTATTTTCTGATTTTGTAATTAGATCTTGTAGATCTCCTATGTTGACTGAGGAAGGATGAGGTTTGGCATATTTAGGTTCGTCTGGGAAAGAGGATGCTAATCTTCGGTAAATTTTTTCTTTCCCATACGGATCAATGTAGATAATTGTAACATGAGGATTCATAAATGCTGTGTCTTCGATATATTTTTCAACATAACCCCTAACATATCTTACATTTAAATAATTCAACTTGATATAAGTCCCATGTAAAAATGGACTATCAATATCAGTTGGATGAATTAAATATTTTTTCTCATTTTTAGAAGTTGTAAAAAATTCAGTAACTGTAGCATAAATATTGTCACCTGATTTCGATACGGTAATAACTGGTTTACCTGTTGTATTTTGAGCATCACTAAAAGCACTTGGTGCTCCAAATCCTTGACTACCTCTTGTTTGTTTTAATTCCATAGACTTTGAGGAGGCAAGATATTTGCCAAATTTTCTCAAATCAATTTTTGACATCCCAGTACCATTATCGAAAACCTCAAAAGTGAAACTCATGATATTTTTTTGAGTAATTTCAGAAGTTAAAAATGAGGGTGCTTCATATTCTCTAATACGAACAACTACTATTGGTTCTACATCAATTATATATTCAACAGGCTTGATGATTTCTTGCATATCATCTATGATTCTCTTGACTTCTTCCTCTACTTCCAACGCTTCTTCACCATGTATTTCTCCAGATTCATCCTCTTTTTCTTCTAACTCTGGAATTGGAGTTTCTTCTGGTTCAACAGTTTCAATACCTAATTCCTGCATTAATGTATATTTTGCGTCATTGTTTAAATGTTGAGATTTTTTTTCTTCTTTCACTGTTTCGAGTATAGAAAACTTTTCTAAAAATAATTCTTGATCCAATGAGAATTTGATTTTTGAATCTAATTTTTTTAATTCTTTCCATTGAAAACTTTCAATGGCATCTAAGGCATTATCTATAAATTCAGCACAATATTGGACATGTTTCCAATAACCAAATTCAAAACCAACTAGTTGAGTACGCTTACGCATATACTCCGCTATTGTTCCTTGTTTTATTTTTCCTTCTTCTTTTGAAGTAATTTTAGACGCACTCGAATGATAAATTCTTAAATTATTCTTGTTAAAACTACAATAAATATATATAAATTTTTTAGTAAATAATTTGAAAGAAATATCTGTTATTTGATATATATCATAACTTCATAGTCTTCAATAATTTACTCGAATTTTACTTTATTATTCACTGTTTACAGTAAATAAATTAATATTTAAATATTTTCATCAGACCTTGAATTGTAAAAAAGAGTAGATTTATACTCATTGACGTTCTTAATACAGATTCTTTCATATAAATCTAAGAATTTCTTTTCTGATAGGATTCAATGGCAACATCAATTATTTTAGACGCAATATATCGTTTAGTATTTCTCTCAACATGCGTAATATGTTTTTTTTTATCTATAATAAATACCTCATTATATTTGCTGCTAAAACCTATATCTTCTCTACCAATATCATTTGCCACAATTAAATCAACCTCAGATTTAACAAGTCTATTATAGGCGCGTTCTATTAATTCACTTTTAGAAACATTTGTTTCTGCCTTAAATGCTATGATAAATAAATTATAATCTTTTTTCCTTGCTACATTTATTATTTTTGGTGTTAATTTCATATTAACTTGCAGTTCTTCTACATTATCAGATGATATTTTCCCTTCAATACACTCAATTGGTTTATAATCACTTACCGCTGCAGCTGAGATGAAAAAATCGTAATTATTTAATGAGATTTCATCTTTAACCGCTTCTATAAAATCATCTGCAGAAACAACGTGTTTTGTGTTTATATAATTTGGAAGTTTTACCATACATTCTCCAGCAATTAAAAGCACTTCAGCCCCTCTAGCAGACGCTTCCTTAGCTAATTCTAT
>JBHLPN010000027.1:0-6764 GCA_048939445.1 Promethearchaeota archaeon
CCCGCTGAAGCAACTACACCTGAACGTTCCAATTGTCTAGCAGCAACTGCCTGGTAACTATTTACTTTGTATGCCGACGGTTTTCGGGATATTTTTTGACGAATTGTAAGATCATTACCAGACACTTTTCCTGAATACACCCTCTCTACATATTCGTAGAGTTTTTTCTTTGCTTTTGGAATTCTTTCAATAAACTCATCAACGGTTCTTGCTCCTTGAAATATATCAATGAATGCATACTGCGCATCCTTCACAATTTTTGGCATATCTCTACGCCTCACTTCAATGCCTCTCACCTTTACTTCCCCATCACTTTTGATACCCCAATAATGACTAAGTGCAGGAACATCTGGTTCTGCTCGAGATGGTAAAAACACAATATTATTGAATCTACCCTCCCAACTCATCGGGATACCAGTGCTTTCGGAGATTTCATCAGCGATTTTCTTTGTTAACTTGTCAAATTCTTCGGGAGTTCTTCCTTTCGTATCTTGGAGCCACATTGAATCAACAATTCCATGAACAACCTTACAATCATATTTTTTAGCAATCTCAGCGGATCTCAATAAAAATTCACGAGCAAAAGCGCAAACTGTTTGATGAGCTTCAATCTTGCCAAAACGAGCATTCTTGAATCCTAAATACCCAAAGCTTACAACAAGCACCCATTTTAATGCAATATCAGTGAACTTGTACCGGAGATCGTCATGGGTCTTGTTATAAGCTTTGCACTCTAAGCGCTTTCTTAGCGGTAGACTAATTGATTTTGAAATAATACCTTGTCTTTTTGTACATATATGAAAATTTGTACCAGGCACTTTAATTCCTGTGCCATCATCTTTACAGCATTGACAGTTTATTGTTTCTGAAGAAATATTAAAGTTAGCCATTAAGGATGGATACATCGAGGAGAAGTCCAACTCTACAACCTGATCAAAAACCCCGATTAATGGTTCAAATATATGACCTCCCCGATCATTTGTAATCAAATCTATACCACTTCGAAAATCTTCTGGGCTCTTTTTGAAAGGCGGGATAAGATGATCTAGCTTATAAGCATTATAGTACTGTATCGATTGCAGTGCCCCTCCAATTGTAACTCTACATAATCTTTGCATAGGAACTCGAGACACTCTTGCAACTTCAATAACTCCTGGTATATTACCCTCGCTAAAGTGCAAACTACCATAAGTCGTAGTATCTAAGTGAAAACGCCCTGTAAAGTAAACTTGCGTTTTAGAACGTCGCATTATGATTCCATAAGACATATAATGAGATGAATTTCCTGAAAGATTAAAGATGCAATTTCTAAGTGGTGTTCTAGTACGAGAAAAATATAGATCCTTTGATACTCGATTCACTGACGCTCGAGCAGCTAAGTAAGGAAATACAAATTCATCTCCTCCATGTGTTAATATGATGTCAGGATCCAATCGCTCAATCACCTTACTGATTGTTTTTATGGTTTCAGCTTCATCAGCTTTATCGATTAGAATCTTTCTTTTTCTCTGTCCATCTGCTCTTGGAATATTGGCTTTTTCATCTTTTTCAACGATACTGACTTCTGCACACACCAGAGGGTCGTTATAATATGATCTCATTCCACGTTGCTGTACTTTAATATCTAACCATACAGCTCTTAGAGGAGGTAAATCATAAAACAATTCTTCGTTGTCATCTTTTAAATCTAATGATATTAAACGCATTGAGTCTATGTTACCTTTTTTCATTTTTTCAAGTTTTACTTTGAAACCACATAAAGACATTGGAAATAAGTCATTTACATAGAAATACATTTGAGAGATTGGAAGATCTGTGTTATACAATGTAAAAAAGCCAATTTTATCGATTTCTCTAATTGTCTTCTTAAACACTAAAGGTTTTACTACAGAAACTCCAAATATTTTTGTTTTTTTATGATCTTCTAGTTTAACGTATTTCTCACAGATTCTTACACCATTTATATTGCGATGAGATTCGAGAATCTGTTTTAATCTCTTAAAGTCTTTGTAAACATGTCGTTTCGGCACGGCGAAAAACTCGGGGTGGAAATCATGGAAAATTTTTAAAACCTTTTGCTCTTTTACTGTTTTCACCCAAAGAATTACTCCATTACTATAAGTAGAAACATCTAAAAGCCAGCCGTCAAATTGATCTTGAAAATCCAATCTCTAACCTTTTCCTTTTATCATTTCTTCTAATTCTTTTACCTTCTCTTCTAGCATTTCGATTTTTTTTTCTTGTTCAACTGCAAAGGAGATGAACAATACTTCTGATAACATTGGACGAGCACTCATGCTACCTGCATCTGCATGTATTCGAGCGAAATTCATCAATTTATCAAATATCTTCTGTTCTTCAGGCCTTAATGCTCTTTTAAAGTCTTTCCAGCTTTCAATTTCATGTTCTAACGCAGGTCTAAAAGAGGGTACAGTTCTTCCCATATTTAACACTTTTGATTTTAGGTAAAAATCCAAAAAGGAAAGTTTTTCGGCAAATTAAAAAAAAAATACAATACAAGTTTTCTGATTTGTAGTAGAAGGAAAATAATAATAGTCTGGATAATATAACTATATTAAATTTGTGAGATGATTAGATGGCATATAAAATAATTGATTCTCTTTGTTATGTACCTACTGAAGAAGTTTTTATAGATCTTTTGGTTTCATTACCCCCTCAAATGTCAAGGTATCTTAAGGATATTTTTGGTCCTATAGTAGCGCCTCTTTTAGGTATCACACCAGAAGAGCTTTACAAAATGAAAACAACATTGAGTACGTCCGAACTCAAGGAGGCAATTAAACCATTCTTGCCTAAAATAAGAAAATTAACGATGCCAATCGAAAAATTTGTTGAACAACTCGATAAAATGGGAGTAGAAAAAGCAGTAATCTTTAATCTAGATGAAGAGACTCCAAGTGGTATTGCAGGACTTCCAAATGATTATTATGCCAAAATTGTGAAACAATTTCCTGACAAATTCATTGGATTTGCGGGTATTGATCCACTAAAAAAAAAGAAAGCTCTACAAGAGATAAGAAGATCATATGAATTAGGGCTCAGAGGTATTGCCATTAGACCATTTATGTTTCAGATCGCACCATCTCATAAAAAAATGTATCCAATTTATTCTATTTGTGAGGATTTAGATATTCCTATATGGTTTCATATGTCCATTAATTATTCCACTAATACAATGGAAGTAGAGCGCCCAATTTATCTTGATGTTGTGGGTCAAGACTTCCCTAAATTAAAAATGATTGCTGGACATGGAGGGTGGCCTTGGGTAAATGAAATGATAGCTGTTGCTTGGCGTAATCCCAATATTTATATAGATATTGCCTCTTACTTGCCTAAATATATTGGCATGAAAGGAACAGGATGGGAACCTCTGATGCATTTTGGGAATTCAATTTTACAAGATAAGATTTTATTTGGCTCCACTTGGCTCTTTATGGGAATGTCAATCAAACAATTGGCAGATGAGGTTATGAAATTGCCTTTAAAGGAAGAAGTAAAAGAAAAATGGCTTTACCATAACGCTATCAAACTTTTTGATGTGAAATAAAAAAGAATTTAGAGATTATATCTCTTTATCATTACATTCTGGACACCTTATCTCATCAAAATCTTCTAAATCACTTCTCCAAACATATAGTATACCTTTACCTTCACATACTCTACATCTATTCACATCACCCTTTGGATATATGGAATTACTCACTTTATGATTCACCTTCTAAAAGATATCAAACTACAGAAATTATACTTAATTCCAACAAAATATGGTTGATCCACCTATTTAAATGTTTTCATAAAGTTTGAAATTTGTAAACATAAAAAGGAAAGAATGAATAATAGAAAAATCCATAAAAAAAGAAAAAAGGTAAAACTATTAATTTGATTATACCAGTATGCTTGGTGAGTTTTCAGGGTTTTTATTACCTGACTATTTATACTTGCTTAAAGCTTCTGAATCGGCATAATCTTCCTTCTCTGCTTTCCGTAGAGCCTCTGCTCCACATTTTTCGCAATACTGTGCTTCTGTATGGGCAAATTCTCCACATTTATCACAGATAAAAGGAAACGTTTTTTTAAACAGTTTTAACTTCAATATTACTCACTTTTTTTAAAAACTATTTTTCTTAATAGGCAATATTGATAATTAGTTGGTATTATTTAAAAAATTATTTACCCATTTTCTAATAAATAGAAATGAAAATTAAAACCAATAATCTAACGTTGTATTCTTTAAAGGGACTTTTTTCTTAGGTGTACGAGGTTTCCATTTTAACAATCGATTCTCTGGAAGATAAGGGTGCTGTACGAGAACATATTCCATGTATCTTTCATCATCATTTATCATCACTAGCACATTTCCAAAATGAGAAAGGATTTTTCCCCCCTTTGGTCTGAAAAGTGAATTTTCGTGTAAAGGTGCCGTTATAATAATGAGAGGGTTTGTTTTCCAGAGAATTTGTTTAATCCCATCTATTGTTCTTAGCAGATCTTCGAATGTCTGTTTTTCATAGCCTTCGAACAAAGTTGTAATCCCAGAGATTAACACAACTTTCACATCTTCAAGTTTAGAAAGTCTGTTCTCTAATATTTCAACCATTTGATCCCATGTAAAGGATCTGGAGATCAAAATATTTTCTAGTACAATTTTTGGTGATAAGTTCTGCGAAACCGCGAACTTGCTTACATTATAAGGATTAAACCGATTATTTCCATCGATGAAGGCGATTCTAATACCTTCTCCAAGCCCCCCGTTGCTAAAGGCTTTTTGGGCAATAACTGCCGTTGTTAACAAAATATTGGTCGTTAACTTCTTATCTCCGTAAAGCAAATATACTAAATCTCTGTGAAAACCCCCAGAAAGTAACTCGTCTAGCGTGCTGTCTCCACTTGAAATGAGAGGAAAACTGTTTTTCCTTTTATATACTGTGAATCCTGTTTGGTTCAGAGTCATCACATGAAGAAAGAATTCTTCAAAATAAAACAAAGATACACCGACAATTTTCTGAAATATGCGTGATTTTTCTATAGTATGAAAATATCATTTCTTTTTCTAAGAACAAACATTCTCTTAAAAGTAATATTGTTTTATGGAGACGGAGGGGGGAGATTAAAAGTAAAAATAAAAATGAGAAAAATTAGTAGTGTCATATACTGTTCGACAAAATTAATTATTTCTTTATTTGAATTTGCACAAAATTTCTCTAAAGTTTTTTAACCAAAATCATCATATTAAATATTACAAATTGATTTTTATAAAAATCAATATAAAAAAAATGAAATAATTAACTTAAACGGCAAGAGCGTGAACAAAAAATGTCAAATCCATACGAAAGTCGCTTTTGGAAGAAAAACTGGGATCCTGGAATGGAAGACATTGCCCCAGAAGAGTTTGAAACGACTTATCCAGAAATGATAAGACCAATATTTGAAAAATTTTCTGATAAAATGGCACTAGCATATCAGGGATTAGAAATTAGTTTCGGAGAAGTAGATAAATATTCCAATCAATTTGCTAATATGTTAATTGAAAATGGATTTCAAAAAGGTGATGTAGTAGGAATAAATTTAGCAAATATTCCAGAATATGTATATTCTGTTTTAGGTACACTTAAAGCAGGATGTATCGTTTCAGGAGTAAGTCCTTTAATGTCTGAAGTTCAAATGCATTATCAATTAGATGATCTTGGAAAAGGAGGTAATAAGGTTGCATTAGTCACTCTCGATGCTATCTTTCAACATAGGTTGACAAAAATTGCGGATAAATTACCACAGCTTAAGGTTGTTGTAGCAACAAGCGTAATTGGTTCATTTTCTAAAGAGGATCAAGCAAAAATTAAAGCAGTCAGAGAAATCCCCTCAGGTGAAGTCACTCCTTTAGAGGGAAAGGTTGTCTATAATTTCCAAGATGACGTTTTGACAAAATATTCGACTGATTTACCAAAAGTTGACATATCTCCTGATGATATTGGCTGGATTCAATATACAGGTGGAACAACAGGTCCCCCGAAAGGAGCAATGTTAAGTCATAGAAATTATGTTTCAAATATGAAAGGTATTATAAAATGGCTCCAATGGGAAGAAGGAAAAGGAGTTTTATTATCAGGATTTCCTATGTTTCATATTGCAGGTCTAACTGTGTGTCAAGGTGCTATTTATAACGGCATGAGTCAAGTTATAATTGCTAATCCTCGTGATGCATTACACATTTGTAATGAGATGAAAAAATATCGACCTACTATGCTAGTAAATGTACCTTCCCTCTATCAAATTTTAATTAATTTTCGTAAATTCAAAAGGTTAGATCACTCTGATTTAAGATTGTGTATTTCTGCAGCAGCTCCATTTCCGAAAGAATCTCAAGAAGCGTTAGAAAGCGTAGTAGGTAAAGAAAAATTACTAGAACTTTGGGGAATGACTGAACTTTCACCAGTCGCGAGTATGAATCCTTCTATAGGCACGAAAAAATTGGGTACAGTTGGATTACCATTCCTAAATGTTGATTTAAAGATAGTGAATCCTGAAACCAATGAAATAGTTCCACTAGGAGAACCCGGAGAGCTTTGTGTAGCTGGTCCATTAGTTATGCAAGGATATTATAATAAACCGGAAGAGACAGCTAAAGCTATCGATAAAGATGGATATATGCACACTGGTGATGTTGGGATAATGGATGAAGATGGTTATATAAGAATTGTCGATCGCACAAAAGATATGATCATAGTAGGAGGATATAAAGTTTTTTC
>JBHLPN010000027.1:6864-19161 GCA_048939445.1 Promethearchaeota archaeon
CATCTGCAGCTTCGAGTGTCTTTGACTCAAGAGGTTCACCAAAAAAAATTGCGTTTGGTTTTAGCATTCCTCGACATTTTTCACAAGAAGGTGAATAACTCCCTTTCATAACTTGATTAACCATAACTGTAATTTCGTAAACTTGACCGCAAGTCATGCATTTTGCTTCATACGCATTTCCATGAAATTCTATGATGTTTTTTGTCCTTGATTTGTGATGTAATCTGTCAATATTCTGAGTAAGCACTCCCTTTAACTTACCAAGCTTTTGAAGCTTTGTTAATGCTTTATGTCCTTTATTTGGTCTTGCTCTAAAGATATTTTTTCCTGTTTCGAGCATAAATTCTAAATTTTTACTAGTATTAGCTACGTAAGAGTGAATCGATGCGAATTCATATGGGTCTACTTTCTCCCATAATCCCGTTCCAGGGGTTCTAAAGTCTGCTATCCCACTTTCAGTTGACATTCCTGCTCCTGTTAATGCTACTACATTATTGGATTCAATGATTAATTTTGCTAATTTTTCAATTTTTTCATCTAACGACATAATGTACTCTTTATTCTGAGTTATAAACTAAATATTATTCAATTATTTTATAAAATATTTTATTGCCATATGATTTTATTGTATTAATGCTTGTCGAAGAATTTAAACAAATTAAATATCAAAAAGAAGATGATGGAACTTTAATGGTCACCTTAAACTGGCCAGAAAAAAAGAATGCTCTATCTCCATTAGGTCTTTTAGAGCTGTGGTATGCTGTGGATCATGCTGAAAGAGATAACCAAGTTAAAGTTATGATCTTAACAGGCTGTGAGGAAGCAGGAGCTTTTTCTTCAGGAGGGTATTTTTCAGATGAAATGTTGAAAAATGTACCTGAAAAGTATAGAACAGAGATTAATTTAAGAGATATGGCATCAAAAAGGTTATGTCTTAAGTTTTGGGATTTTCCAAAACCTGTGATATCTGTGATTAATGGTTTTGCAGTGGGTGGCGGATTTACACTTCCTGTAATTTGTTCAGATTTAGTTTATATGGCTGAAGACGCATGGTGGGCATTATTTTTCATAAAAAGAGCAGTGGTGCCTGATTTTGCCACTACGGTTCTTTTACCTTTAATGATAGGTTTTAATAAAGCAAAAGAACTCTTTTATTTTGGCGATCGGATGAATGCTAGAGACGCAGAAAGATTAGGTCTGGTTAATAAAGTATTACCAAAAGACAAATTGATGCCTTATGCGAGAAATCAAGCTTTAAGACTTATTCCTCCTAAGGGACCTTCTCTCTCAATTAAATTAATGAAGAAAACCATACATACATATTTTAGGGATATTATAGAAGCACAATTAGATTTGGAAAATAAAACGTGGATTAAAACTATTCAAAGTAAAGATTTTAGAGAATCTTTAAAAGCCTTGAAAGAAAAAAGGGATCCAATTTTTTTAGGAAAGTAAGTTTATATTCTTGAAAAAAATCACACAAATATTCAGTAATGATTTTTAATTTTTTGATGTAATCAATTCATAAGTATACTATGCTAGAAAAAGAATTTAAAGAAAAAAATTAATAACGATTATTTTTATTTATTGAATATAATATAATATTATAAAAAAAATATAAGAAACTAAGAAGGATAAATTTTCACGTAAGAATGTAAGTTTTTAGTTGACTAAAATTTAAATTGAAATTCTTTTTAAACAATTTGGTGCAATAACAAATGGCTGCTATAAAAAGCTTCATTTACAAGATATGTGTTGTAGGAGATGGCGGTGTAGGCAAAACATCTATGGTTCTTCGCTACTGTGAGAATACCTTTAAAGAAAACTATATCATGACAATTGGATCTAACTTTTCTACTAAACAAGTGGACCTAGATCAATATCCGAATTACTTAGTTAAGCTTCAACTTTGGGATTTAGCGGGACAGAAACATTTTAGCTTTGTTAGACCTCCATTTTATAGAGGTTCCAGTGCTACTATATACACATTTGATCTTACGCGAAGGAGTTCGTTTCAGAATATCTTAAATTGGAAGAATGAAGTAGAAAAAGTAATTGGTGATGGGAAACCATCCATTTTGGTAGGAAATAAATTAGATCTAGCAGAACAAGGACAAAGGGAAGTTGGAACTGGAGATGGGGAAGCTCTAAAGGAGGAACTTAACGCTATAGCCTACTTTGAAACAAGTGCTAAAAATGATATTAAGATCGAACCTGTCTTCAAAGATTTAACCCTTGCCATTTTAGGGAAGACTAAAAAGATATAGCTTTTTATTTGTTATAAACCATAAATTAAAATTTAGTTGTATATTTTAAAAGTATAAAACCAAATAATAGTAGGTAAATTAAATGTTTGGAGCCGCAGGTAGAGCTTACGATCGTGCACTAACAGTTTTCAGTCCAGAGGGGCGCCTATTTCAGGTAGAGTATGCCTTAGAAGCAGTTAGGAGGGGTACGCTCGCTGTAGCTGTTAGATCAAAAGAAGATGTATGTTTGGCAGCACAGATTAAGATCGCATCTATTTTGATGGATGCTAATTCAATAGATAAAATTTTCCAAGTCGATGAACATATTGGTGTTGCTATTTCAGGATTACATGCAGATTCACGAGCACTGATTAATTATGCAAGAGTTCAAGCGCAGTCATTTAGATTAACATATGATGAACCAGTTCGCCTTAATATGTTAGCTAAAGCAATCGCAGATTTAAAGCAGCAATATACCCAATTTGGAGGGGTACGTCCTTGGGGATGTGCACTATTTTTCATTGGAATCGATGCAAGTGGTCCACAGATTTTCACTACATCTCCAAGTGGTATATATCGCTCATTCAAAGCTTATGCGATTGGTACTGGCGAAGCGGAGGCTAGAGAATATCTCCAAGAGAATTATAATGAAAGTATGACTTTCGATGAACTTGTAAATTTTACTTTAAAATCACTTAAAGAATCTATTGATGAAGAAGCGACAAAAGAAAATATTAGAATAGCTTATATTAAAGGCGTTGATAAAAAGTTTTATATGTGTAATGGACAAGAAGTAGAAGAATTTTTAACAAAATTAACATAATTCTTATTTTTAAAACCATCATAAAAGATTTTATTTTCTGAATTTATATTATAGATATTAATATAATATCTAGAATTTTTTCTATATAAAGAAAAATAGGCAACTTTTATGGCCAAAAAGAAGAAAATTAGAGAAGAATTCGATAGACTTTTTGCGAAAGGTAATGAAAAAGAGATTAAAAAGATGTTAGATAAGAATCCGTGGCTACTTGATGAAGTTTCACATTCTATGGGCGCAGGAATGGCAGAACAAAATCAAATTATAGCAGCTTTAGGTGTAATGGAAGATGATCTTGGCGGACCAGTGCCACTTGATGAAATTGTATTTAGTTTGAGAGTCGATTTTAATGTTCGTAAAAGTGAAGATGAGGTACATTCGATTTTAACGAGTGTTGAAAATTTGAATCTTGTAAAAAGAGACGTTAATGGGTGGAGTTTAACAAATGAAGGAGGAAAAATTTGCGATGATTACCTTAATAGAAATCTAGGAAAATTCGATTTATAATTGATTAAATATTTATTTTTGTTTAATGATTTGTTAATTAAGACTAAATTATTATTTTAAACTTATATTAGAATTTTTAATTATTAGGGACATTCTTAATTCTGCTTAAAGATAGGTGAAATTTATGGAAGAGAAAAGAGAGGAAGATTTTGAAGAGGAATTTGACGATGAAGAGCTAGATTTAACTAAAGATGCTTTTTTTTCCAATTTAATGGAAATGGAAGAAGAAATTGTCGGTGAAGCTTATGAATTGGTAGAACATGCCATCAATTTGATTGAATCGAAATTTTATGATGACAGTATTGAAGTTTTACGCCAAGCAATTGGATTATATACCCAAATTAATAGAGAACAAGAAATTAAAGCTATAAATGAAAAAATTTCAGAAATCTATGTGCTTAAAGAAAAAGAATTCAGAGAAATTGAAACACAGCCAGAAAAAGAAGTTGAGGTGGCTGAAGAGCCTGAAGTAATTGAAGAGGTTGAAGTAACAGAAGAAGTTGAAATGATTAAAGAAACTAAAGTTGAAAGTGATCTGGTTAAAAAAGCAGACCAATTGATTGTTGAGGCTCACCAATTATCTAATATTAACAGATTTGAGGAAGCTCTTGACAAATACGATGAAGCTGAGAAAATACTTGAAAATCTTGGTAGATCTAATGATGTTGAAAGAATATACTCCTTAATTGAAGATTGTTATAATAAAAAGGCGGAATATTTACGAAGTCTTAAAAAAAAAGGACCAGAGGAAGTCATAGAATTACAAAAAACCTTAAAACTCGATCATATAAAGGAGAGAAAACTTACGCAATTTCTTGAGACTAAAAAACGTGAGGAAGAATTATCATCTAGAGCATATGAAATATTGGATCAAGCAGCAGAATTAGCAAAAAAATATGATTATGAACAAGCTATTAAATTATATGAAGAAGGAGTAAAGTTATTTGAAGAATTGAGCTGGGTATACGAAGCTAAAAGAATTCAAGATACTATCGAGCAATTACAAAAAGAGAGAATAAGATATTATAAAGGAATTGAAAAAGAAAAATTAGATTTTGCACAAAAAATTGAAACAGAATTACAAAAAGAAGAAACTCTTGAACAATATGTAAAAGTAGTGAGTGAAAAGGAAAAACTTGCACAAATGGAAAGAGTAAGAGAGGTAGAACTTCAGAAAATGGAACAAGAATTCTTTAAAGCTCAAATTGATAATATGGCAACTGAAGCTGGTAAGATGGCACGTAATTATGAATTAGCGATGCAAAAAGCTATTAAAAAGGGAAATTTATTAGAGGAATGTATATACCCAAAAGTTATTGAAATTTATAAAAGAATTAAGGAATTACTTATTGATAAAGGTTGGAATAATGAAGCTACGATTTATGATGATACAATAAATATCTACATTCAAAAATTTGAGCAAGATAAAAAAGTAAGGCAAATTGAAGCTGATAAGATTAAAAGACAACAAGAAACTGAAGAAATACTGAAAATAAAAAAAGAAGATATAAAAGTGGATATCGGGGAAGTACCACAAAGGATTACCGAACCAAAAAGTCAAGAAGCAATAGAAATCCAAACTGTCCGAAATCAAATTGACGAGATAACAAGAAGAGCTGAACGTTTAGCAAGAGACTATGAAGTAGCATTGAGACAAGGTAAATTTGAATTAAAATGTCCATATCCAGAAATTATTAATATTTTTGAAAATGCCAAAAAAATGGCGTTAGAAAGAGGGTGGGAAACAGATGTTGCAATCTTATCAAGCCAGATATATAATTACAAAGAGAAGCTGAAAAGAGATAATAGATTACGCCAAATAGAAGCTGAAAAGGTAATACAACAGGAAGAAATATATAAAGTTAAAAAAGAAGAACCTGTTGTTAGCCTAGAATCTGAAAAGTTAAAATTTTTAGAGGAAGAAAGAAAACTTAAAGAGGAAGAGGAAGATTTTGATAGCATTATTGATGTAATGTTAAATCGAGCAGAAAATATGGCTAGAGAATATGAATTAGCTATGAAAAAAGCTATAAAAAAAGGAAAATTGGCAGAAAATCCTCCTTTTTTGAAGATTATTGGCATTTATGAAAGAATAAATCGTATGTTACTTGATAAAGGAAGAAGAAAAGAAGCAGCGGCATACAGCAATCAAATAAATTTTTATGCTCAAAAATTAGAACAAGATAATAAATTACGAAAAGTAGAGGCTAAGAAAGCTCAAAGAGAAAAAGCACTTGAGGAAATGCATAAATTAGGAAGAGAAATAGGAGTAGACGAGGAAAGGCTAAGGGTTCTAGAAAGTAAAAAAGAAGAACAAGACTTTGAAAATTATATAACTGATAATGTTAATAGCGCAGAAAAAATGGTACGAGATTATGAAATTGCTAAAAGGAAAGCATATAAAGAAGGAGTAATACTTGAAAGTACTCCTTATCCTGATGTTATAGAGATTTATAAAAACTTAAGAGAAAAAGTTTATACTAGGGGATGGAGGGAACAAGCTGAAGTATTCGCAAATCAAATAAAAATTTATCAGGAGAAATTGGACAAACATAAAAAACTTCTTGAAGTTGAAACCAAAAAGGCTCAAAGAGAAAAAGCGCTCGAAGATATGCATAAAGTAGGGATCAGAAAGACCAAACCAGCTAAACCAGAAAAAATAATGGAAATTGAAGTTGGAGAAAAAGAAGAAGATAACTTATTAGACATGGCTATGAATCTTATTGATCTAGCAGAAAAAGAAGTTAAGAGTTATGAATTAAGCATAAGGAAGGATATTTTAGTATACGAAAGTCCCTATGATAAGGCAATATCAAATTATGAAAAAGCGCGGGAAATATTCCAAAAAATTGGATGGAATGATGAAGCTAGTCGTTTAATTAACACAATAAAATTTTATAAGGATAAAAAAGAAAAGGATGAGATCTTAAGAGAGATTGAACAAAAGAAATTAGAAGAACCTAAAGTTAAGTTGGAAGCCACTGAAATTGAAACTGAAAAAGATTTTCTTGAAAGACAAAAGCGCTTGCTTGAATTTGAAGAAAAACAAAAAGGAGCTGATGAAATAGCAGTTGAGATCTTCAATATGATTCAAGGTGCTGAAAGAATGGCACAGGAATATGAATTGAAAATTAAAAGTGGGGTTTTTGATTATAATGCACCCTATGAAGAAATAATTGAAATTTATCGTGAGGCACGTAAACAATTTGAGAAAATTGGTTGGAAAGATGAATCAGCGAAATTGAAAAATACAATACAATTTTATAAAGAAAAGTTAATAAAAGATAAAAAAATACGTGCCTTGGAAGCTGAGAAGGTCAAAAAACGAGAAGAAGAATTGATGCTTCAACAAAGATTATTAGAACAGGCAAGATTAGAACAAGAAAAGTTATTCTTGAAGCGAAAAAAATCTTTAGATTTGAAAAAAGAACGAGTAGCGTTATTTGAAACCCAAAAAGATAAAGCGTTTCGTTTAATGGATCAGGCTAAACGTGAATTAAGGCAAAACAATTTTGATAAAGCCATTGAAATTTATAAAGAAAGTGAAGAAATTTTTGGTGATATAAAATGGCAAGAAGGAATTAAAATGGTTCAAGATTCAATTGCAATGATCACACAAAAGAAGAAGGCATTTGAGTTACAACAAAAAGCTAGGGAAGAAAAGAAAGTTGAAGAATTACTGATTGAGGAAAAACTAGAAGAGCAATTAGCTGCAGCAGAAATTGTTAAAAAACGGCAACAAGAAGAAAAAAGAAAAGAGTTTATTAAGATTCAGAGAGAGAAAGAGCAGGAAAGACAATTTTCAGAAGAGGCTTACGAACTTTTGGAAGAAGGCACAGCTTTAATGGATCGTGGTAAATTTGCTGAAGCCTATAATAAGTATGTCGCTGCTCGAGAACTATTCCAAAAAATATCTTGGCAACGAGAAGTTTCACGTATAAATAATGAACTCCTATTTAAACTTAAAAGAGAAAGGAAGCAAGCTGAAATTCTGGAGGATATTAAAGTTAAAAAAATTGAAGAAGAACAACGGATGACTTTATTAAAAGAGGAAGCAAGGAAAAAACGGAAAGAACTTGAGAAACAAAAAATTGAAGAAAAAAGGAGACTTGCTAAAGAAGAACTTGATAGACAGATATCAGCTAAATTGAATAAAGCAATTAAATTAATTGAAAATTTCAGGTATAATGAGGGTGTTCTGATGATGAAAGAGGAGATTCAAAGATTAGATAAATTAGAAAAACGCGATGATATCAATAAAATTTATGACCAAATCGATATTGCTAAAACTGAAGCGGATGTTCCATTAATAGTTTTAGAAGCCCCCTTTGATGAACTACAGGATAAAGTTTTTAAATCAGCATATATCGCGTTAGATAAGGCACAAGTATCTCTCTCTAAGAATCATCTTATGAAAGCTGTTTCAGAATTAAATGAAGCTAAATTCAAACTCAAGGATCTAAAAATAGGTAAAAAATTCATCAAAGAAATTGATGATAGAATTTCTAAATTAAAGACTAAAATAAGTAAAAAACCGTTAGAATTAGAGAATATCAAAAAAGAAGCTGTAAAAGAAGAAACCGAATTACTAAGAGAACGTATTGCTGCTAGAAGGGAAGAGAGAAGGAAAAAAGTATTGGATTTGTTGAAAAAGAATAGGGAATAACCTATCTTTTCTTTTTATAAATTTTTTTAATATAATAAAAAAAAATTTTTTAAATTAATAACTTCTCTTGAAGTTCATTTTCTACCTCAGATTCAAGAATATTAGGGGCAATATTCCTATTTACAGATTCTTCTATCAAATATTCTGTTTTAATTAAATCCCGAATTGCCACTCTAATGGCTTCTGACCTGTTGGGGAAATTTCCTTGAAGGACTAACATCTCTAGCACTCTTAAATATGATTCGGGTAAGTTTACTGAGATTAATTTCATCACAAACATCTAATTATTTTAGTTGGTTGATAAAAATATATACGAGAGTGATATATTTAAAGATTTAGTGGAAAGTGACCCCAAGAAATCCGACAGAATGTAAGCTTACCTTTAAATGTTGGTTTAGAATAATTATCTCACAATTTTTTAAAATTCGGTTCTAATTCAAAACATTTAACCCTTTATGAAATTTCAATTAAATCCATAAACTTTTATATGCGTATTATATGTTACATGTAACATATAATGCAAAATTAAATGTGAATCTAAATGGCAGATATTCAAGCACAGTTGAAAGATCATTTAAAAAATGGAAAAGATTGGGAAAAGATGGAAACTCCTATTCCCGGTGTCTTTGTAGTAAAAGTTCCTGCAACGAAAACAAGACCATCTTTATTATTTATAGAAGTAAACCCTTTAAAGAGCGATGGTAATCCTATGAAAAGAAAGGGATTATTTATTGGGAGTAAAGAGATGTATATTGCCTTTAAAGAGGCTTTAGAAGAAGATGCGATATTTACATTAATTCAAAATGTTGAAGCAGTTAATCCTGAAGTAAAAGGCGCTGGAGCTACGAAAAAATTAAACATGTAATTATAAAATATCTTTTTCATATTTCCCCAACCTTACATTATTTTTTAGTTAAATTTTATTTTTAACAAAATATTTAATTTGGAATTTTATTATTTATTTAATATTATTTCATAGCAAAAGTATTAAATTCATTTCAAACAAACTTTATTTATTATTTGGTGTTAGTTTATGGCTCATGAAGAAGATGGTGTTCATTGTGTTGTTTGTGGGAAAGAGAATTTTTCCCTTGCTCATGATGAATGGATGAAAAGAGCTTTTCCGTTTGTAGAGGAAGGCCAACTAAAAATGTGTTCTGGTTGTGGAGCGAAATATCTAGTATGTGCCAATTGTGGTGGACTTTATTGCCGCATCCACCCTGCCCTTGAGAGTTGGGAACTTCCAGATAAATGTCCCAAATGTTCATGGATAAATGAAAGTGTCAGAGCTTGGGATGGAACATCCGCTCGCCATTTTTAACATTTTTGATAGTAAATACTATTCTTATTATATATTTTTTGAAATGCTATTGTTTTAATTAAAAGCTGTATTTATTAAAATCTCGTTAATTAATTTATTAAATTTAAGTCAAGAAAATTTAAATTTTAAAATTGCAATAAATATTTTAATAAGAAAGTATATGACATTCACGATGGTTTAGCATGAGTCGTATTAAAGTTGAAATCGCTTCTCCAGAGCAAATTGAGAACTTAAAAGATTTAACTAAGCAATTAGTAGAAGGATTAGGGCAAAAATTTGATCCGAAACGTTTTGATTGGGGAATTAGACGTCGTCTTTTTGATCCACTTCAACGTCATGGGATACTGATAGCAATAGATGAAGATTCTAATGATGTAATAGGAATGATTATTGCGGAGCTGAGAATTGACCCATTTGGCTCATCTGAGGGATATATCAAGCAATTTTTTCTAAAGGAACAATATCGTAAGAAAGGAGTTGGGAGTCTTTTATTAGAAAAAGCGTTGGAACACCTGAAGAAGATAAAAGTTGAGAAAATTAGAGTTAATATTAAAGAGAAAGTTGCCCTTGATGCTTCTAAGCTCTATGAGAAAATGAACTTCAAGAAAGTTTATGAGGTTTTAGAGTTAGATCTAACAGAAAAGAGCTCTACAGATTAGTTATTTGATAATACTAATAGGATTATTGGCATGTTGGAAATTCCTTGGACTGAAAAATATAGACCTAAAGATTTCGGTGAGATAATTAGCCAGAATATTGCTATAAATAATTTAAAAGAATTTGTGAAAACCACTAATATCCCTCATCTAATCTTTACTGGACCCGCGGGAACTGGAAAAACCAGTACCGCCTTAATAATAGCAAGGCATTTTCTTAAGGAGGAGGAATTAGACGCAAACCTTTTAGAATTAAATGCTTCTGACACTGTTAGAATGGATTTTGTTAGAAATATCTTAAAAAATTTTGTAAATCAAACCTTAATAAAAGATGGTTCTTTAAAATTTGTAATATTAGATGAAGCTGATAATATACCAGGACAAGTCCAACAAGCTCTTAGAAGAATTATAGAAAAGAGTTCAAATAACATAAAATTCATACTATTGTGTAATTATATAAATAGAATAATAGATCCAATAGTATCTCGATGTGCTGTTTTCAGGTTTGTAAGTTTACCAAAAGAAAAGATAATTGAAAGATTAAAGTATATCGCTGGAAAAGAGAAATTGAAAATACCTTCTGATAAATCAGAAGAATTTTATAATCAATTATTTTTTATTTCAGGAGGAGATTTAAGAAAAGCTATTAACGCACTACAGATGTCAGTTGCACTCGATCTTTTGGATAATTTAGATATAAATGAAATTTTAAAAATTTCAGGATTTATAGACGGAGAAACTTTAGAAAGCCTAATATCGGCTTTAAATAATAAAAAGTTTATAAAATCGAGAGAAATTATTGAGTCTATTGAAATTCTTGACAGTCGAAATTTTATAAGACAAATTTCGGAAATTCTTCCTTCTTTAAATTTAACAGCTGAAAAAATAGTTAAATTGAAAACTTTTATTGGAGATATTGATTATCGTATAAGTCAAGGAGCAGATGAACAAATCCAGATTTCAGCACTATTAGCGATGATAATAGAAAACGTTCAAACTTAAATAGTAATTACAAAAATAATATAAATTTTAGGGTACTTGAATATGAATGACGAAATTCCTATATGGCGAATAAAGTATTATCCAAAGAATTTAGATCAAGTTTGTGGAAGAAAAGAGCTAAAAGGTACCTTAAAGCACATAATTCAACAAAATAACTTTCCACATTTATTGTTTGTAGGTTCGAAAGGAACAGGAAAAACGATGATATCGCACTTGTTTTCAAAAGAATTCCTTGATAAAGCATATGATGCAAATTTTAAACTGGTTTATGCCAATGTTCCTTTAAGTGATGAAGAAAGAAAACAAGCAAGAGCGGATGCATATGTTTCTACTAGTAAAATAGGAAGTATAGCTGGGAGAAGAATAATTACACCCGCTTTTATTCAAGCAAGAATAAAACCTTTTGTTCAATTGAAAGTCTTAGGAGATGCCCCCTTTAAAATTTTAGTGGTAAAAAATTTTGAAGTTTTAGGATCAAATCAACAAGGATTTAGAAGGTTAATGGAAATATATGGCACCAATTGTAGGATGATATTAATTACTACAAAAATTTCCAGTATAATTAATCCTATTGTTAGTAGATGTCAAATTTTATTAATTCCTCGAGTGAAATTAGAGGATTTCAAAGATTTGATTCTCAACATCGCTAAAAAGGAATCGATAAACATATCGGATGATTGTATTGAAATTTTATATCGAATTTCGGATGCTAAAATCTCGAGAGCAATCGATCTTTTGCAATTAAGTAGTATTTCTGGAAACACTATCACTACTGAAAACTTATATGAAAATTCACAGAGATTTCATATCGATCTTATAAGAAATCTTTTAATGGTTGCATTTAAAGGAGATTTTCCAAAAACTCGAGAATTAGCACGTAAGATTCTTTTCAACTATAAATTTAGTGCTCAAGAATTATATAAACTCATACTTATTGAAATATATAAATTACCCTTAAGCAAATTTACACGTATTAATTTGATTAATTTAATTGCAGATTCTGATTTTAGATCTCTTGATGGTAGAGATATTGATATTCAAGTATCTGCTCTTTTATCTAAAATTTGTCTATTTTCAGA
>JBHLPN010000204.1:0-5959 GCA_048939445.1 Promethearchaeota archaeon
TAATTCGACTTGCTATTGGAGTTAGAAATTACACAGGGCAACAAGTCATGTTAGTAATTGAAGCAATTTATTCATTAGTCGGCATACCACTTCTTTTAATTCTTTTAAACAACCCTCAAATTTTTCCAATTTCCCTATTTTCAGGAGGTATTATTACTGTAATTCCGTATGATACAAATAATTTGGCTTACATCATTTATTTCTGGGTAATTATTGGAATAATAATTGCTATCTTAGGTGCAATGATTGGAAGTTTTTACAAAGTCAGTAAACTTCAAAAAGCAAAAGCAGATTTTTACTAAATCTTTTCTAAAATAACCAAAAAACTTTTTTTTTTTCATTTTTTAAAAATTGTGTATTTTAACATTTTTAAATATGTACTAAGTATAAATATGGGATTATCTAAGAATCTAAATATCAAACTTAAAGAGCTTAGCTCTTATTTAAAAGACAAGAAAGTCATTGTAGCCTTTTCAGGAGGTGTAGATAGTTCACTTTTAGCATTTCTTTCTAAAAAGTTTTCTAAAGATACTCTTCTTATAACTGAACGTTCAATTCTTTATCCTGAAGATGAAATCGAAGAAGCTTCCCATTTTGCTAAAAAATATGGTATAAATCAGATGATTATTGAACGAAATCCCTTAAAAAATGAAGAATTCCAGTGTAATCCCTCAAATCGATGTTATATCTGTAAAACAGGATTATATAATGAGATCCTTGAAATTAAAAATTCTAAAAATTTTGATATAATATTAGATGGTTCAAATGCCGATGATCTTTCGGATTACAGACCAGGAATGCAAGCTTTACAAGAATTAAAAATTTCCACACCATATATAGATTACAATATAACAAAAGATGAAATAAGAGAGATTAGTAAATTTTATGAACTTGAAGTTCAATCCAAACCATCAATGGCTTGCTTTTCATCTCGAATCCCTTATGGTCAAATTATAAATGAAAGGAAATTGATTATGATCCGAGAGGCAGAAAGATTCCTTAAAGATAGGTTTAATTTAATGCAATTAAGAGTAAGATTACATGAAGAAAGTCTTGCACGTATTGAACTCTTGCCTAGAGATTTACCCAAAATTCTGACTGTGAAAAATTTAGAATTAATTAAAAGGAAACTAAAAGAAATTGGCTTCACATATATAACGATTGATATTGAGGGTTTTAGATCAGGCTCAATGAATGAAGTTTTAGATTTAAACAATAAAAAAGAAAAATAGTCCCATAGAAAAAATTTAGTTTTAATTTACTATTTGATTTTAACAGTAGAAGAGATTGTTCATCTTATTTTTTTAATATTATCTTATCATTATGTATTGCAGGTGTTCTTATAGTGATACCTTCAAATGGGTATGAATAAGATAATAATAAATGAGGTGTTTTTTCGGGTATTCTTAATAGATAACCTGGACTTATAGATATCTTTTTGTTGTCTATCAGTAATTTTTGATGCCCTTTTATTGTCAAATACCATTCTGTAGTAAGTTTATGATAGTGATAAGTTTCATTATGATTAATTTCGTTATAATCCTGCTCGTTTTTAAAATCCATATATGCTAAACAGAGTCGCTTAGTTTGATAAATCGCTTCTCCATATCCGAGTAACCAATTATTTTGATATTTTTTATCATTTAAATCTGCAAAAAAACCTGTTAAAATATCAACTTCCCTTTTAAAATGATGCTCGGCCATTTTAACTTTTATATTATTATAATTAGCATTTTTGGCAGACTGAATCCATTTATCTTCCTTATGTGGAACTTTGAGGACAAAATGACGAATTTTTTGTTTTCCACCAATAACCATATGAGGAACTCCAGGTTGGACAAGTAAAAGGTTTTTTCTGAGCATAGTAAATGGTTTATCATTAAGCATCATCCATAATTCCCCATCTAACAAAATAAAGATTTCTTGTGATTTTGAATGGTAATGAGAAGATTTATCTTCCCATGGATCCACATAATTTGAACATCTTAGTTGTAAGTAAGGAGAATAAGTCATGCCATCTATATTCTTATTACAGCTTAAATACCATTCAATTCCTACATTATTAAGATTATAAAGGAAATAATTGTTTTCACGCATATAGAATATTTATAGGAAATTAAAATTTTTAAAGTTGTAATCTTGATTCTTAATTTGTATGGAAAAAGAGAAAAACAAATTTTTATTGTTAGATATTATTCTTCCTTTTTAATAAATCCAATTATCTTCTTTCGCTTTTCTAATGCTTGTAAAGCCGCCTTTTGAATACTTTTTTCCATATTTTCAATAGATTCAGGTATTTCTTCTCCAATTTCTTGTTTTATCTTAGTATAGGCAGATTCTCTGAATTTTGGAAGTATATCCTTTGTTTTTTTACCTTTATAAGTCATACAAACTTGGTTTGAATCATCTACATACCCTATTTCATCACAATTAATATTCTCTCTTCTAAGATCAGTAATAATATCGTCTGTTGTGGATTCAGAACAATATATTAAAAGTGCATCTAAGGAAACTCCTAAATAGTCAACTCCAACCCTCTCTAACATATTTAGAACATTTGGATTTACAAGGTTTCTTACTTTTTCTTCAAATATATTTACCCCACATTTAGCTTCATAATTAATTTCATATAAATCTCCTCTAAGACCACCATTAGTAACATCACACATAGCATGAATCTCATCAAGATATTCAGAATTTAAAATAATATCACAAGATTCAAGAAATTTTATATTCATAGTCTCCTTTACAATATGATGATTCCCTGAATATATCGCTGTTGTTGTTATTGTCCCTCCCCCCGCACCCTCTGTCATTAAAATTTTATCTCCAACTTTAATATTCCTCCTTGCTAAAACTCGAGAGCATATTCCAACAGCACTAATTCCTCCAACTAAGCGGTTTCCAATAACCATATCTCCTCCAATTCTAAGAGTTGAACCCGCTGTAATTGGAACCTTCGCTATTTCTGAAATTGTAGAAACTCCTGCCATAAAATCAAAAAGTTTACCTACATCTGCATCATCACCGAGGTGCGTATCAATCATTATTGAGATTGGTTTTGCACCTTTAACATAGAGATCTCTTAGTGCGGCTCTCGATACGCTTCACATAAACTTATTACGCGAATTAACGTGAAAACCACACAAGAATGGAAAGTCACTTAAGCGACTGTGAATTCCTTCCATTTTGGATACAATGATTAATTCATCTTCAGTTTTAAATCCTTCAATATCACTTATTCTCACAGCACCAGCATCATCTAAGGAACTTGGAGATAAATATGCTCTTTTCTCTGTTTCAGATAACTCTGCAATGAGCTTATGAACAAAAAAGTCGCCTGATCCTCTACAACCCACTCCTTGTTGTCCAATAGTCACATTCGCCTTATTAATATCTAATAAATATCTCATAAAAGGATCTGAAACATTCTTTACATCACTCTTTTTACATTCTTCATAAATCGCTTCAGCAAGAGAGGTTGCAGACTCCTTATCAATGTCTTTAAAATCCATATATTCATTAACAACCCGTATAATAATTTCTTCTTTTGTAAAGCCTTTTTCCATTAACCTTCTAGTTAAACCTTCTAAATCACTCAAAAATAAAACCTTCTTTGTATAAATCAATCTATATTAATTTATATTAAATAATGAGATTATAAAATATATTACCACATCATATCTATTTTTTTAAAAGGAAATCTTTCTTATTTCTAAAAACTTTGATTAAAACTATATGACTAATCTACAGTTAAAGTTTTTGATAGATTTCTTGGATAATCAGGATTGATTCCCCGTTCAATGGACATAAAGAGAGCAAGCAATTGAAGGGGAATTACAGTCAAAATTGGTGAGATAAGCTGTGATGATTTAGGTATTTCAAAATAATCACCTGCTTTTACATGTTTATCTAAGCCTTTAATATGTTCGCCGATCACAATTGGCCTTCCATCTCGACATTCAACTTCTGAAACATGAGATGTGACGTAATATTTATCCTTTGGAGCTACAACATAAATTACTGGATAACCATCTTCAACAATACTTAATGGTCCATGTTTAAATTCAGAGGAATACATAGCTTCTGCTGATATGTAATTTATTTCGCGTATTTTTAGAGCTCCTTCTAAAGCAACTCCATGCGTTATTCCATATCCAAGTAGAGACATAGCATCTATTTTTGATAATTCTTTTGCTAGTTGTTTTGCTTTATCAACGCTATTATTAATTGTTTTTTCAACTAATTTAGAGATATTATGAATTTTGTCTTTAAGGTTTTCAAACTCTTTATCAGATATATTTCCCTTTTTATGTCCAACTCTAGCTGCTAAAATAAGAAATAATAAAACTTGATTAGTGTAAGTTTTTGTAGCTGGAACACTACGTTCAATACCAGCACCAATATAAGCATAAGCTTCTGACATTCTTTCTACAGTAGACCCAGGAACATTTATCATCCCTAATATATGGAAACCTTTTGGTTTTGCATAATTGATTGTATTTATGATATCCTTAGTTTCTCCACTTTGAGAGACATTTAGTATTACCATCTTGTCTGTAGGTTTAATATTATTAAATTCTTCAAAGAATCTCCCACCAATCACTGGGATAGATAGTACACCTGCTAGATTATTCAAATAATAAGAGCCAACATTACATGCATTAAAGCTAGAGCCACAGCCAACTAAATACGCGATATCAGCATTCGACAGCTTGTCAACTAACTCATCTAATACATCACTTTCTAATCCATAAGCTAACTTTTCAGTTGCATCAATTTGTTCATAAATTTCTTTAGTTAAGAAATAATTATATTTTCCTTTCACAGCTTCTTCAGCAGATAGGTCAGTTACTCTAGGATCTTTTTTAATTTCAGAACCATCTTTAGCACTATAAATTTTATATGTATCAGCTGTTATTTCTATAATTTCTTCATCATTTAGTGGAACGTATTTATTTGTAAGTGGTAAAATTGATGGAAGATCTGATGCTATATAATTTTCACCTTCACCAAGTCCAATAACAAGTGAAGAACCCATTTTAGTTGCATATAGCGTTTCAGGTGTATCTTTATGAAAGCAGATAAATGCAAAAGCCCCTTCCATTTCTTTAATTCCTCCCATAATTCCCTTTACCATGTCTTCTGTTTTATCATAATGCTTTTCTACAGCATGGACACATATCTCCCCATCATTTTGACTTATTACGTTATGTCCTTCATTCTCAAGATTATCCTTAGTTTGATGATAACTAACAATATTCCCATTATGAGCACCCACTATATCTTTATCACAATCAAAATGAGGTTGTGCATTTAATTTACTTGGTCTTCCAAAAGTTGACCAACGTAATTGCCCAATACCTATATTTCCTTTCATTTTATCTAAATTTAGAGCTTCAACTACACTCTCAACTGTGCCCATATCTTTTCTAAGATCAATCTCACCATCTAGATATGTAGCTAACCCAAGACTATCATAACCTCTGTATTGTAATCTTCTTGCTATTATCAATAATTTCTTAGCTATATCACCCTTTTTAGCAACAACACCAAAGATACCACACAAATTTATTACACCAATATTTTTAGTTTATAAAGTATATTAATCAAATTTTTATCTCCCAAATATTTCATCAAATATATTTTTTCTCTTGTTTTGTAATGAAAGAAAATATTAGAAATATTATTTTACAGGGGTAATAAAGCCACTAAAAAGAGCTATTTGTCTTAAACCCAAAATTTTCTAATTTTCTAAAAACTATAAATAAAAGTATATAATAGATTTAAATTATTTTGAAAATTCTTATTTATAGTTTAGAGTTCCTTAATTAAAAAAGATAAATATGACTTCTTTAAGGATAACAACCCCTTGTCGCATCCATCTTTCTTTAATAGACGAAAATGGGTATACTGGTAGAGTTGATGGTGGTATTGGTCTTATGTTAGACCGTCCTAA
>JBHLPN010000205.1:0-5938 GCA_048939445.1 Promethearchaeota archaeon
TATTATGGGTGGGTGCACCAAAACATACCTCTGCATGAGGTTCTGTATTATTAAAAATAAGAGCCCAATCCGTGCTGAAACCACCTGAATACCAATGACCGCAAACACCTTGAGGAAAATTTTTCGATAAAATACCTCGAATTGTCTCCTTGGTAATTTCTGGGTGGGCTTTTTTCAATTCACTTTCCAGGAAACCAAGATGCCATATGGAACTATTTTTTAATTTAATTTATTTTAGAAAAATAACCACCTAAAGAATTAAATCCTAATATCTTCATATAATTCACATTTTTAATTATAGTTAATTGAATTCTTTTTATGAATTACCAGAAGCTCTCAAAATAGCTAAAATTTTTACATTTTATTTCTTTAACTTTAAAAATCTGGCATTAATAGCAACAATAACTGTACTTAGAGACATAAGAATTGCACCAATTGCAGGTGAAATTAATACACCAAGACTTAATAGAACACCTGCAGCAAGTGGGACAGCAAAAACGTTATAACCTGTTGCCCAAATAAGATTTTGAATCATTTTCCTATATGTTGCTTTACCAAATCCTATAAGAGAGTTTACATCTTTAGGATTGCTATTTACGAGTATGATGTCAGCAGTTTCAGCAGCAACATCAGTACCTGATCCAATTGCAATTCCTACATCTGCTTGAGCTAGGGCAGGCGCATCATTAATTCCATCGCCAGTCATTGCAACAAATTCACCTTTAGATTGCAACTCTCTAACTTTTTCTAATTTTTCATGAGGAAGCACTTCAGCATAATATCCATCAAGACTTAATTCCTCTGAAACAGCTTTAGCAGTTTTTTCATTGTCTCCTGTTAGCATCCAGCACTTAATACCCATTGATTTCAAATTCTTAATAGCATCATAAGATTCTTCACGTACTTGATCTGAAAGACTAATAGCCCCTATTAATTTATCTTCACCCAAAATTACAAATACGACAGTATCTATTGGCCCTCTCCTTAAATTTTCTGGGATAAGGATTCCTAATTCTTCCATATAATTTGGACTTATAACACTAATAGATTTTTTATTTATAGTTCCTTCAACACCTTTTCCCTTGACAGCTTTAAAATTCGAAGGTTGTTGTAAGCTAAGATTCATTTGTTGTGCTTTTTCAACGATTCCTTTTGCGATTGGATGCTCAGAATTTTGTTCTAATGAAGCAGCGATTTGAATGATTTTTTGTTCATCATAATCCTTATCAAAAGATTGTATTACATTTACACCAAATGCTCCTTCTGTTAAAGTTCCTGTTTTATCGAATACAATAGTGGAAATCTTTCTAGATGCTTCAAATGATGTTCGATTTCTAATCAATAAACCGCTTTTTGCAGAAAGCGCAGTTGATATTGCAACTACCAGAGGAATTGCCAATCCAAGAGCATGTGGACAGGTAATGACCATTACTGTTGCCATTCTCTCTATTGAAAAATTGAAAGACTCTCCTAGTATCAACCAAGTAAATAAAGTAGTGAACCCTACAGTCAAAGCTATAATAGTGAGCCAGAATGCAGCTTTATCAGCAAGCCGTTGAGTTTTTGATTTGGAGGCTTGTGCGTCTCTTACTAAGTTAATAACTTTTGATAAATATGAATCTTCCCCTGTACTTTCGACTTGAATCTCTAGTGAGCCATCACCATTAACAGATCCCCCAATAACTGAGTTTCCACTTTCCTTTTCAATTGGTACGGACTCTCCTGTTAACATGGATTCATCAATATAGCTTGAACCTTTCATAATCAATCCATCAGAGGGTATTTTTTCACCAGGCCTTATCAAAACAGTGTCTCCTTTTTTTAATTCACTAAGATTTATATCAATGATCTCTCCATCAGTTATTAAGTGAGCTGTTGATGGCATTAACTCCACCAATTTTTCTAAAGCCCTAGATGCTCCCAAAATCGATTTCATTTCGATCCAATGCCCTAAGAGCATAATATCAATTAGAGTTGCTAATTCCCAGAAAAATGGTTCTCCTTCTAGTCCTAAAACAGTAGCGGTACTATATAAATATGCAACAGAAATTGCTACTGCGATGAGTGTCATCATTCCAGGAGCCTTTTTCTTTATTTCATTTACAATACCTTTAAGAAATGGCCATCCTCCATAAAAGAAAATAAAGGATGCCATACCTAGTAATACATAGTCTACTCCAGGAAATGCGATACTCACTCCAAACCATCCTTGTATAGTGGGAGATAATATAAGTATCGGAATAGTAAAGGTTAGTGAAATATAAAATCTCTGCCGAAAATCTTTTATCATCATTCTATGATGAGCAGATTGATCCATATGCCCTTTAGATCCCATATTATGGGAATTGTGAGTTTCAGGAGAAATTTTATCATTTATTTTATTATCCGATATTGTAGTGAGTTTATTTTGTCTTTTTTCTTTACTTACATTATTGTTATCCATTATTAACATCGATTTATTTTATATTCAATACTGAATACCATGTTTTATAAATTTATCATTTATATTTTAATTAAGGTTGGAGGGTTGTTCTAATCCAATCCAACTTGCTCAATTACATTTCTAAGTTTCAGAGCAGATTTTTTAAAAAGGTCTTCTTCTTTCGAGTTTAGAGCAATTTTCAACACATGTGATATACCTACTTTATTTATAACCGCAGGGAGATCTAAATAGACATTGTTTATGCCCAAATAATTTCTTACTAAAGATGAAACAGGTAAAACGGTATTCTCATCATGCAAAATTGCTTGGATGATTCGAGCCAAAGCTAAACCGATTCCGTATGAAGTTTCACCTTTCTTTTCTATAATTTTGTAAGCTGAATTTTTTACTTCTTCAAATATATAGGATAATTCTGCTTCATTATCACATAAGTCTTTTTTATTGCAGATTAGACAGTAATCTTTAATTAACATCCCTCCTATCATAGCACTACTCCAGACTGCAAATTCACTATCTCCATGTTCTCCTAAAATATATGCATGTACATTTCGAGGATTAATCTCGCATCTTTTTCCTAATAGGTATCTAAATCTGGCCGTATCTAATACAGTGCCTGAGCCAAAAACTTCTTTTTCAGGTTTTCCTGATAATTTAAATGCTGCATAAGATAAAATATCAACTGGGTTTGAAACAACTAAAAATATTGCAGAGGGAGCAAACTCTGTTATTTCAGGTATAATTTTTTCATATAAATGTATATTATCCTTAATCAAATCTATTCTTGTCTCATTAGGTCGCTGATTTCTACCAGCAGTGATTACAACGATATCTGAATCTTTAATGTCAGGGTAATCTCCTGCATCAATTTTTACTGGTGATATAAAAGGAGCACCATGGGATAGATCCATAACTTCACCTTCTACTCGTTTTTTATCGATATCAACCATCACAATATGGCGCGCTAATCCTTTTATTGTTAAGACATAAGCAAAACGCGTGCCAACATTCCCACATCCAATAATTGATATTTTTGGTTTTAGACTAATCATTTTTTTGCCATTAATTTATACATATCACCTTTATCATGATTTTTTATTAAATCTTTTTAAAGATGTCTAAAAAAATTTTCCGACTTGATAATAAAAGAAGAAAATGCTTTTTATTATTAATTTTTGGCGTTCACGTATGCATCAGCAATGAAAAATCCAGCTAATATTAAATGTCCAATAAAGACTAATATAAGTGGATATGTCAAATATGGTGTAATTCCTAATACAAAAATTGGGAAATGTAGAAACGGTAATGCAATTAAAAGTCCAATGTATTTCAGCTTGAAATACATGCATTTATCAATTATAAGAATAACTTTTAAATATATACTTTTCCGTATATATGATAGAGTATACATTCTCAATAATTTTTGAAGGAGATGATAAAATGAGAAGAATTCAATTAAGCAACACAAATGAAAAAATTTCTATTATTGGTCAAGAAACATGGGGAATAATGGATAATACAGACCCTGAATATTATGAACAATGGAAAAATGCTTTGAGAAGAGGAATTGAATTAGGGATGACGCATATTGACATTTCTGAATCTTATAGATCAAGTTTGACTGAAAAAGTTATTCGTGAAATTATAGCTGAATATAACAGAGATGATCTTTTTCTAACTGGAAAATTATCTCCATGGTACTTTCGCACGAATAATATGAAAAGAGCAATATCTGAGAACATGAAGAGATTAGGGATTAAATATTTTGATCTTCTTTTAGTATCAAGATCAAACTTTTTAGTGCCAAAAAAGAAATATATGCGACTCTTAGAAGATTTAGTTGATGAAGGCAAAACTAGATATATAGGTGTAAAAAATTTTTCATTAAATCAATTTATTGAAGCCCAGCAATATCTTAAAAAATTTGAACTTATAAACAATCAATTGAAAGCCAGAATTGATTATCCTCACCACATTCATAAAGTATTGCCTTATTATCAAAAGAAAGGTATCACAATTACACTATACAGCCCATTAGAAGATTTTAATATGATTGGTAGGAATTGGTATTATCAAAATAAAACTCAACAAATTGCCAAACTCCATCATGCAACAGTTCAACAAACTTCAATAGCGTGGCTTATTGATCAAAGCGATATAATTACTCTAATAAATCCATTTCATATTAAATATTTAGGAGATATTGCGAAGGTTCTAGACATAAAGTTAAATCAGGAAGAGATAAATATCTTTTATGAGATGGAAGATCAAATTGAGTATGAAAATTCACAATGGATCTAAAGTTAATCTTACTATTCTATTATCTTATATGAAATGAATGATTTGAAAAGTGCATATAGTAATGGTCACGCCCCTCATTGAAAAGAAACAAAATATCAAAATGTTCCTAGATTTTGATAAAAAAATAAATAGGTTTTATATAAATTATTACTTTAAAGAAGCCAAGTTCTTAATGAAAGAACTTTTGATTAGAGACAAAGATAAATGATGCTGTGTTAAATTTGACAAAACTATTGAGAACCCTTGGCTTTGAAAATGGCATAAAATCTTGTACTCAATTAAATACCCATCAGACAGTTCCCATCTTTTCTAATAAGGGTTTTATAAAATTATAAATTTATCTATATCCTGAATTTAATGCAATGCTTATTTAGGTATATTTTTTAGATTTAAATATTGGAATAATGCTGCTAACATTATTTATTTTTTCTCCATATCCAAACTGAAATTAAACCAATAGATACTAACAATAGAGGATAGATAATAACTTCTAACAAGGAAGGATTTGCATTATAACCAAATAGTGCTTTTAACAATGCTCCAATTATCTCTAAAAATACAGAAGTTGACGGATTCCCATCAGGATAACTTTCAGGTAATATGTGTTTGATATTCCAGAATTCCTCTATAATTGGGTTAATTATTCCTGCTTCAATGAACTCATGGATACCAAATGTAATTAGTCCTACAGCAAATAGAATTAACATTATATTTGTTACTTTAAAGAATAATTTCAAATTAATAGATTTTATTCCGAAGAATACTAAAAAACCTATGAGGATAGATATACCTAATCCAGTTATAGCGCCCAAAATTACATTAATATGATCTAAAGAACCTATTGAGGCTGTACCAGTTAATAAAAGAATTAACTCTATACCTTCTCTTAAAATAATAATAAATGCTATAATTGATATTGAAAACATTTTTTGAGTTTTAATAGATTCTTCTATTTTTTCTTCAAGATTTTTTCTCATTTTAGGTCCTTCCTTACTAATCCAAAAAACTAAGGTTAAAATAAATATCCCTGAAACAATAAAAGTAATTCCTTCAAAAAACTGTTCAAGGATTCCTGTAAATCCACCAAATAATGCAGTAAATAATAATGCAAATATAATGCTACTAGCTATTGCTAAAACAATTCCTATATACACATATTTATTGTAAAAACTCTGCTCGGTTTTCTTTAAATATAAT
>JBHLPN010000206.1:0-5934 GCA_048939445.1 Promethearchaeota archaeon
TAATTATGGCGATCACTAATTATTTTGCGTTGTATGGGATGGGTAAACTCTCTCAAAAAGTAACTTATCAAATTAGAAATGATCTTTTTTTTAAGCTACAAGAAATGTCTTTAAATTATTTTGATAAAAAGTCTTCAGGACAAATAATATCTATTTTAACAAATGATGTTACATTACTTAATCAATTAGTCGGAGGACAATTTGTACAAATTATAACAAGCATGGTTTCGATTGGATTAACTGTGATTTTTATGTTCTTTCTTAATATAGCTTTATCATTAATTAGTCTGATAATTTTTCCTTTGTTTTTTATAATTACTCGATTTTTCAAAAAAGTTGCTATTTTATTATTTAAGGAGGAAAGAAGAACTATAGGGAAAGTTACTTCTTCAATACAGGAAAATATTGAAGGCGCAAAAGTAGTGAAAGCGTATGGGCAAGAAAGACGTGCTGCTATTGAATTTGATCAAGCTAATACTGCAAATTACAAAATCATGGTTAAAATTCGAAAATATATGGCAACAATTTTTCCTTTAATCAATCTTATAACGACAATTATTACAGCAACCATCTTATTAGCGGGAGGATTTGTTGCATCTGGCAATATCTCACTTTTCGGGATAACTGTTTCAATTGGGGTTTTAAGTGCTTTTATAACAATTTTAGGACAATTTTTTAGACCATTTATGACGTTAATGCAAATTCAAAATGTGATCGAATCTGCTTTAGCAGCAAGTGATCGAATTTTTTCCTTATTAGAAGAACAAGTTGAGATCCCTGATATAGAGAATCCATTATTACTTGAAAACATAAAAGGTAATATTGATTTTGAAAATGTGAGTTTTGGTTACATCGTTAATAATGATAGTGTGAAAATTGAATCCCAGAAACAAAAATTAGAGGATGGTAATAAATTTGACAATACTTTGACTTCCAAAGCCGTTCTAAATATGATTAAGAATTTGGAAAAGGGATTAATAACTAAAACAAATCTTCAACAGAGTGGCAGCTTTAGTGGAGAGGGAAGCGGTATGATTAGTAATGAAAGGGGACAAAAATCTCCTCAAACTATTTTAAAAACACTTGCCAAAATATCTATACCATCTGAAATAAATGAAAGAATCTCCAAAAATATAAAAGATCTAATAAATGAGCAAAAAATAATCTTTCAACATATAGAATCTAAGGGTTTAGTTTTAAAAGATCTTTCTTTAAAAATTCCAGCGGGAATAACTTTAGCAATTGTAGGAGAAACTGGAGCAGGTAAGACAACGTTAATTAAATTGATTGCTCGTTTCTATGACGTAATTAAAGGAAAGATTCTTATAGATGGCGTTGATATTTTAAAGATTAAGAAAAAAGAGTTAAGGCATTTAATCGGAATTGTTCCACAAGAAGCTTTTTTATTTACAGGGACTATTCGAGAAAATATATTATATGGATATGATACTATTACACCCGAACTTGAAGAAAGGATGATAAACGTATCAAGATTTTTAGGACTTCATAATTTTATTAAAACTTTATATAAAAATTACGATACTAAATTAAAAGAGAATGGTAGTAATATTTCAATTGGACAAAGACAGCTGATTGCATTTGCTCGTGCGTTGATAACAGATCCAAAAATTTTAATTTTAGATGAAGCAACCTCTTCAGTTGATCCTTATACTGAAACATTAATTCAGGATGCTTTAAATAAAGTTCGTAAAGGAAGGACTACTATTATTATAGCACATCGTCTCTCAACCATAAAAAATGCTGATCATATTATAGTATTAAATGCAGATAAAAAGGGAATTATAGAGCAAGGTGACCATGAAAGTTTAATCGCTTTAAACGGAAAATATAAACGACTTTTAGAAATGCAAAATCGTGATATTGAAATTGACATTTAGATCTCTTTAATTACTTCTTTTTCTGTGAAAAGGATCCAACTAGTAATTTTTAATAAAACTAAATTATAATCATTTTTTTAAATCTATATAATATATAATTTATATTGGTGCTTTACTGTTCCATACTTCGAATATTCTGGAAAGCAAATTTTTTATCAGATTAACGATAAGAATTCGGAAAACATAATTTTTCTAGTACATGGGTCAGGAGGTAATTCAAATGTTTGGGATAATCAATTTTATTTAAATATAAATTATAATATAATAGCAATTGATTTACCTTCTCATAATAAATCTAATAAATTTCCAGAATTATCTTTAGACCTATATGTCGATGTTGTTAAAAGGTTTGTAGATCATATAACCCCTAAAAAATTAATTTTAGGTGGACATTCTTTGGGGGGTGTTGTTATACAAGAATATTATTTCAGATACCCAAGTGATGTCTCTGCTCTTATTTTATGTGCTACAGGAGGAAGAATGCGAGTGAGTCAATTTATCTTTAATTCGATAAAACCTAACTACCAAAATTACTTGAATTATTTAGAACTAGGATTATTTTATAAAAAAACACCCAAAAAAATAATTGAAAACGTGATTTTGGAGACCTCTCAAATAGATCCAGACGTGACTTATGGCGATTTTAAAATTTGTGATGCTTTTGATACTTTAGACAAGACAAATTCAATTGATGTTCCCTGTTTAATTATATGTGGGAAGGATGATAAGTTAACACCTGTGAAATATTCACAGTTTTTTCACGATAAAATTAAAAATTCAGATCTTTGCATAATAAATAAAGCTGGTCATGCTGTTATGTTAGAAAAACCTAAACAAGTAAATAAGGCTATAGAAAAATTTATTGATAATCATTTATAAAACAAATATCAGATGCCAAGAGAATATACATATGGTCCATTTCAATCGCGGCGATTAGGGCTTTCTTTAGGTGTCAATGTTTTAGCAAATTATAAATTATGTACATATAATTGTGTTTATTGTGAAATCGGATTAACACGTAAGGAGAATTTAGTATCTCCTAATTTTAGTATAAATTTACCACCGTCCCATAATTTTAGGAAAGAGCTATTCTCGATTTTGAAATATGTTCCACATTTAAACTCAATTACTTTTGGTTATAATGGAGAACCTACACTAAACAAAAAATTATTAGATTTCCTTAATATTGCTAAAGATGTAAGAAATGAATTAAAATGGACTAATGCAAAACCATTACTTACATTATTTACAAATTCTAGTACTCTATATATTGATAAAATAAGAGAAAGGGTCAAGCAATTCGAATTAGTTTTAGCAAAATTAGATGTAGCTAATGCTGTTGATTTTAAGAGGACTAACCGTCCACATCATGATAGTCCTAATATTGAAATCATAATTGAGTCATTAATTAAACTGAAACAAGAAATACCTAAAGGACACAAATTAGCAATTCAATGTTTAATTTTTAATTCATACAAAGAGGATTTTATCCCAAATAATAATTCAAAAAATATTGTAGATGTGGCTCATGCATTAAAAAGGATTAAACCTAATATTGTTCAAATTTATTCAACTGCGAGGATTCCAGCGGAATATTTTGTTTTCGCAATAGACGATAATAGAAAAAGAGAAATCGCTGCCATCTTTAAAGAGACAATTAATGATGACAAAATTGATATTAATATCTATTAATGTATAGAAAATTTTTTATTTCTATAATTATAATTTGAAATATTCGAACTCTTAATATTATTCAGAGGGTAAGACAAAAACAAAAAATTTGAATGTGAGCTAATCTTGGATGAAAAATTTATTGTAGGGGTTGATATTGGAGGTACATGGGTGCGAGTTGCTATTTGTACAGCAGATTTAAATGAAAGAAATATTAAGAAAAAAATTACCAAGACTGTAAAAGAAAACAAGTATTCAATTAGTAATACTGTTTGTCAAATAATATTTGAATTATTATCTGAAAACCACATTCAAAAAGAAAAAATTTTAGGAATTGGTATTGCTACAGCTGGTCCTTTAAATATGGAAAAAGGAGAGGTATTTAATAATGCCAATCTTGGATTTAGAGTAGTTCCTCTGAAAGAACCGATTAAAGATAGATTTCCTGGAATTCCATTATATTTTATTAATGATTGTAATGGGAGTGTTTTAGGTATACATTTCTTTGAGGCCGAAAATGATGAAAGAGATAATTTGGTCTACATCACAATGTCTACTGGAATAGGTGGTGGAGTAATTTGCAGTGGACATCTTTTACTTGGAAAAGAAGGTAATGCCGCAGAAATTGGGCATGCATTAGTTGAACCGAAAAGTAGATTTAAATGTAATTGTGGAGCATATGGCTGTTGGGAAGCTTATAGCTCTGGAACTGGAGTGCAGAATAGAACACTTGATGCATTAAATGAGGGGAAGTTGAACGCTGATCTCTTGATGCAAATTGTAGATAATGATAAATCTAGGATAACAGCAAAAGAAATTTTTCAAGCAGCAAAAAGTGGTGATGAGTTATCTAAAAAAATAGTTGAGGATTGTATTTATTATACAAAAGTGGGTATTGGTATTGTTAATAATTACTATGATTGTACTTCAATTTATTTTGGGGGTGCTATGATGAAAGATAAAGAACAGATAATTCCTCCTATAATTGAGCAATTTGAAAAAGATCCTATTAAATTTACGATTAATCACCCACCCAAGATAAAGGTGACAAGATATCAGGACGAAATTGGATTAAGAGGAGCATTAGCTCTTGTTAAATACAAAATTGAAAAAAATGAAGTAATCATCTAAATGACAATAAAAAGAAATGGAAGAACATAATTTAATTTTTACGTTAAGCGGAATTAGAGGTCGTGCAGAGGAGGATCTTACTTTTAATACTATCAAGAAAATTGCAATCGCATTTGGATTATGGATTGATGGGAAGGGTAAGAAAGTTATAATAGGTAGAGATACTCGGCCAAGTGGAGCTCTTATTGAAAAAGCACTCATAGAAGGATTAAGCCTTTCTGATTTTCATATATTAAATCTTGGAATATGCCCCACACCCGTACTAATTCATACTAAGAATAAATTAAATATCCCAGCCGGTATTATTATTACAGGATCTCATAACCCTCAACAGTGGAATGGTTTAAAACTTTTATCTGCAAAAACCTTTCTAAATACAGACGATTTAGAAATAATTTCAATCTATTTAGAGAATATAGATTTAAATTCTTATAAAAAAAATCAATCAAGTCCAGATCAGAAGCTTGAAAATTTAAATCCAATTAAAGATTATATTGAAGATTTATTGAGTCATATTGATTATTTAAAGATTAAAGATAGGAATGATCTTAGAGTAGTAATTGATTCGGGAGCTGGCGCTGGAAAATTTGTCACTCCAAAATTGTTATACGAATTAGGATGTAAAATAAAATTAATTAACAATGATTTGCTTGTAAATAAAAATTTCCCTAGAGGAATTGAACCCATAAAGGGAAATCTAAAAGATTTAATAATGGAAGTGTGGCAAGGAAATTATGATATTGGATTTGCTCACGATACTGATGCGGATAGATTAGCAATTATAGGAGAAAATGGTGAGTGTTATCCCGAAGATATTGGATTAGCACTAATTACACAATATTACTTAAAAAACCAGGAAGATAGGAATAAAAAAATATTTTTTGTTACAAATTTAGCTTCTTCATTAAGGTTTGAAGCAATAGCAGAAGAATATAATGCCAATGTCATAAGAACCCCTATAGGAGAACGATTCTTGACAGAGAAAATGGAAGATTTAATATCAAATTCATCAAAGAATCGATTAGTTTTTGGGGGGGAAGGATCATGTGGAGGTTTTATGTTTCCATATTTTAATAACACAAGAGATGGGATCTTTGCAGCAGCAAAAATAGTTGAAATTCTAGTAAAAACAGGAAAAAGTATATCAAAACTAGTTGCAGAATTACCTAAGTATTACTCTCATCGAGTAAAAATTAATATTAAAAATATAGATATAAAATCACTTATTACCAAG
>JBHLPN010000207.1:0-5908 GCA_048939445.1 Promethearchaeota archaeon
TCTAATTTTTTTGATAAAATCCAATTATTCTTAATTATTTATATATCACACCTTCAAAAGCTTATTGATGCTGCCTTAATCGTCAATCCTGAGGAGATGTTTAAAATTCTCGAGAGTCTGGATGAGGGAGCTCAGGAGTTAGTAAAAAAAGTAAGTAAATATACTACCAAAAACAATTAATTTAATTCAATTTTAATTTTATAAGAATTAGTCTTTTAATATTATTAGTTAGAGTAAAGAATATTGAATATACAAGTGTTGCCTTTTAAGTTCGGGAATTATTGCCGCTAAACTTACGGAATGAAGGGAGGAAGCGAAGGAAGTTTATTCATGTGTTCATAGGCTCTTTTTCCATAATATTTTTCGCGTGTCCTTCCATTGACGATTTCATTTCGAATTTTAACCATCCTCTCTTCTTTTAGTTTATTGACAACTCGTTTTACTTGTCTTACACTCCATTTACTGCGGTCAACTAAATCATCAATATTGATGCCAGGATGCTTATCAATAATCTTATAAAGTGTCCATATTTTCCCATAAGATTTCTTCCAAAATCGTATGCTTTTTAACAATCTTTTCACCTTTTATTGTCTATAGTCCTATAATTATTCTTCTTTTTCAGGAGGTAAATCAAGATAAATCTTGTCATAGCGCTCTCTGAATAGCTTATACTCCATCCAGATCTGATTGTATTCGTTCGATATAAGATTGTACAACGGAATATACTCCTTAAAAATGTCTAAATAAGTTCGTTATAAATAATCTTTTCGATTTAATTTACAATTGTCTAATTATTTTTAAATTAAGAACTTTATAATAATAAAACCATCGAATTTTAAAAGTAATTATTATTTTTCGTTTCAAATGATAAACAAATTAATAATAACTAAAACAAGTAATTTCTTACATCTGTCTAATTGGGTTGATTATGAAGATAATTAAATAAGAATTCTAAATCTGGTAAATCAAAAGGTTTTAGGATATAACCATTTGCCATTGTTTCTTTCATTTTACTTTCTACTTTAAAACCTGGTACAGCAGTTAGATAAAACACAGGTATTTTTTTTAGATTCTCATGAGATTTTATATTTTTACAAATGTCATATCCACTGATATCAGGTAAAATTATATCTAACAAAATTAATTTTGGAGTATTCATATTTAATTCTTCAATACCTTTCAAACCTGTAAGAACTCCTTTAAATGAATAACCTTTGCTTTCAAAATAATTTTTTAATAAATCTATCGTGGATAGATTATCTTCAATGAGTAAAATATCATATTGGCTTAGTTTTACTTCTTCCACTTCTGATTTTGGTATGATTCTATTTTCTAATTCTTTAATTTCATTCAGAACATTCTTTATTATTGATTTTATTTCTTCATTGAAATCATTACAATATTTCTCTAGTAATAATTGTGAGAAACCTTTTATTGTAGTCAATCTTTCTTTTAGTACATGAACCAAATCTGAGCCATTTTCCATCTCTAGGCTAGTAAGGATCTTTCCGCCAAATTTTGATTTTTCATTTATATAATAATTAACACTTTCTCTTATTAATTTAGAATATGAAGAGTAATTATATTTTTTCATAAATTCTTCCCATTCTTTCTCAACCTCACTTGAAACATAAACAGAAATTCTTTTTTTATCAGCATAATAATTTTTTTCACCTTCTTTCCATCGAAGAAATCCCTTAGTAATTTTTCCTTGCCAGATTGCTTGCTTTCCAGTTGTTAATTCATATATTTCCATTTCCTTTGTTTTTTTTTCATTATTAGGAATACTTTCTCACCTAATTATACAAGTTTTCGTGTTAATTTATACTTTTATTCCAATATACAAATTAATTTTACGCTTGTCAACATCTACGTTGATAAAAAAACTTTAAAAATCAGCATAATTAGTTCTTTAAATTAAAAGATTAATATCTGAATTTTAAAAAAATTCATCAAGTTCATAGAGCTCATTTACCCAATTTTTAAATCAAATATCATATTGAGTAACTAACCCTCGCTTTACAAACATTTCTTTTAATTCTGAAATAATCTCTGTTCTTTTTGGAAGTGATTTATCATTGACATTTGATGATATTTGAGGAGGGGGTGGGGGTGGTTTAAGTGAATTTATATTAGTTACATAATCTATGGGTGATGAAGGTGCTGATGGTGGCACATTTAACTTTTGAGGTAATTGTGATGTGGATTTCAAAGAAGCTTTTATTTCTTTTATTTTGTCACTCGTTAGTTTTTCATTATTAATAGTGTTTTTCTCACTGAATTGTCTGGATTGATGTGTTGATAATGGTTTGGGTGGTCCTGAACCTTTCTTATATTTTTTTTTTTTTTTGGAATTCGTCAACTTTGACTTTCTTCTTCTTTTTTTTACCCCTATCATTTAAATTTGAGGTGGGTATAATATAACCAGGTTGTGCTTTCTTGAAAGGGACCGAAAAGAGAGATTGTGACATTGTTGAAGGATTTAGTCGATAGAAAATTCGTTTGAGTTCTGAGAGCTCAGATAAAAATTTATCCATCAGTTTTAAATTGATATCTAGAATTTTCTGGAATTTTTCTTCAATATTAGGCAACACAATTTCCTTATTTGTTATCTCTTTTTTTTTTGAAAAAATACTCTTAATATTTTTTACTATTTCTGGTTCGCTTGAATAATAATTATAAACACTAGTAGGAATTATTTCAAAATTCCAAGGATTATTAGATTTTTTAATGAGTTCTGAGACCTTATCCGAAAGATATTCAAGTTTAATTTGAAAATCGGGATCATCTCTAATATTAAAGTCCACTTTGTTCAATAAAACTACTATAAATGGATTTTCTTTTAAGAATTCTAGAATATCTATTATACCTTTTAGGTATTTTATAGCTTCTGAATATCTAGTATCATCTTGAGAATCAATTACAAAAATTAAAATATCTATTTGAATAAAAAACCTTTCTGGAGATGTTAAATATTCATCAATATGATCTTTCTGACCTCCAAGATCCCATAGAACTAAATCCAACTTATCAGATTGATATTCTTCTACACTTGCTCCAATTGTTGGTTCCAAATTTACAATATCATTATAATTATAATCATTCATCAATCTATTTATAAGGGAAGTCTTCCCAGCGAAATCAAGACCAGAAATAACAACTTTTAGTTTTGTTTTTTTCAAATATAAGTTCCTTTTATTCCATGCATTTGTAATTAAGGTTGATGCAATTAACGCGTTGTATAATATAGATTTTTCAATATGCAATTTTTCAACCAAATTTTCAAATCCAAAATTGTTTAATTTCCCTAAATCACGGAAGCTATAAACATCTAATTTTCTAAATTTCTCAATATCTTCCTCATTAATTCCCTGTAATTTACAAAGATCCAAATCTAATATAGCTTTTAAGTTAGAAGGATAATAATCTAAATCAAGAAATCGATCACAAAAGTACTTTATGATTGTTTTTGCTGATTCTGACATATTTTACTAGTGAAAGTATTGTTTTATAAATTTTTACTAACAATGTACTTTTTTGCACTTAATGATAATATTGTAGTGATATACTCATATTAATAAATATGGTTAGTTACTATACTCATAATTAAGGATCAAAAGAAGAATATATTTTCTTAAGATAAAAAGATTTTACACTAGGAAAGGACTAAAAAATAAATTTATACACTCAATATTAGAAAAGAGGAACATATATATGCAAGAGAAGAAACAAGTGAATGACATAATAGAACCTGTTATCGCAAATACTTATAATAATTTGCAATCAACTTTAGAAAATTATCCATTTATCATTATTATTGGAAAATATGATCATGTCCTAGGGCCCAGAGCTATTTATACATCAATAAATATTGAACTAGAACAATCATTTATCAGGAATCTCTTAAGAGACGCTTTAAATACTAAAAATAAATTTGTTATATTAGATTTTAATTACTTCTATTCCCAAATTTATAAAATCGAAGTTGATGATGATAAAGCACGAGGGAAAAAACAATTATATTCAATCATATTGATTCGAGATATCGAAAATCCACTGATTCCAATAATTTATTTTAGGCGAATAGAAATGATGTTTCGAAAGTTAGGAGATGATAAAATACTATTAGATGATAAAAATGTATTTGAGAAATTTTTTAAAGAATTAAGTGATATTTATATGACTAAGAATGAAATTCTTCCAATAGAAAAGTTCAATTTGCAAATACGGAGTGGAGTCAATACGATTCAGGGATTTTGTGAATTAATTTTAGAAGATAAAAAGAATGAGAAAGTTCTATCAGATGAGAATTTGATAAATTTTTTAGAAATAATTTTAGAATCATGTAAGGATATAATTATTTCTCTAAAAAAATTTCTAAAAAATTCTCTGAAATAAATGTGTTAAAATTAATATTAACTTGAAAAAAATTTGATAAGTAGAAAAAAAATTATCCTTGTTGGTCCACCCGGAGTAGGAAAAACAACACTCCAGAATGTTTATTTTGAACATAAAAGCCCAAGTTCACTTTTGAAAGACCCTTTGCATCCTTCAAGAGGGATTAACTCTAGGATATATACAACATGTAATATTGATTTAGGAGTGTTTGATTTAGCAGGACAAGAAAATGAAATCTGGTTTTCTGATAAAGGCAAAATAGTATTTAGCCAAAGTAATATCATAATTTGTGTTTTTGATATTAGAAATTCACTAGAATCTATAATAAGGTTCTTAATCAATATATACAAATTGAAAAAAGAACTTCACCTCCATTCATGCAAAATTATTGCATTTTTGCATAAAATAGACCTTAGAAGCTATTCCTATGTATGCAGTAAATTAAAGACCATCCAAAAGTTTATTAAAATTCAACATCCAAGAGGGAGGGATTTTGAAATTTATAGTACATCTATAACTAGAAATAATTTTTATAATACCTTTTATATACTATCGGAAATTTTAAATATAATTTTTAAAAAAAATATATTTCCTATCAACGATCAGGAATTAGAGAAATTGCAAAAACAATTATCTATAATATATAAATCAGATATTAATATAAAGTATAATATTGATGACATATCTCAAAAATATTGCCTTAATTCTAAAGAGGCAAGAGATTATTTAGAAAAATTAGAGGAATTAGGCTTTGTAAAAAGTTTTGATAAGTATAATTTTTTTAAGTTAACTAATAGAGCTGATTATTTTAAATTTGGATTAGAAAAAGATATTTCTAATATAGATCAATCCCAATTCAATAAAAAAATTGAATTTTTTCACATTTTTCTCTGTCTTAAGGAAAAAGAAGAATAAGCAAATTAAACAATAATATAAATAACAAAAGATAGAATGGTATCTAACTTAAATAATAAAGTGAATCAAAGGAAAAATGAATATTCAATTACAGAAAGAATTAAATTTGAGAAATTAATTTCAGAGATTTCTACCAAATTTCTTAAAACTGTGGATTTCGATGGAGCCTTGAACTCTTCTCTTAGAGATATGGGAGTTTTAAGTAATGTGGACCATGCGTTTCTGTTTCTATTTAATAAGGATAAGACATTGATGAATATCACACATGAGTGGTGCGCTGATAATGCTTCCACTCAAAAATGTGTAATGCAAAAATTAAAAATTGAAAGTTTTCCTTGGTGGATGAAACAATTATCAACAGGTAAAATTATTAACATATCTGATCGTTCTCGTCTCCCAGATGAGGCAAAAAGCATCAAAGAATTAATGGAGATACAAAAAATCAAGTCTTTATTAATTTCACCTCTTTATATAGAAAATGAAGTATCAGGTTTCTTAGGTTTTGATGACATTTTTAAGTCTCATGAATGGAAGGATCAGGATCTCTTATTATTGAAAATATGTTCACAAATTATTGGAAATGCTCTCCAAAGGT